>VGSF01000065.1 GCA_016875165.1 Deltaproteobacteria bacterium | reverse complement strand
AATCAAATTCTATTGTGACTTCCTGTTTCTGATAATAAGCGTTTCCCACTTAGCCCCCTTTTATGATATTCTCTATCGTAAAGAGGGCTATTTTACTAAACAGGTCTCCTTTTTTCTACACTACTAACTTTTTATCAAAACACTTCCTTGGCGACAGCGCATTACCGCAGTTGCAGCAGCACACTATGGCAATGTTTAGGACCAAAGGGAACGGGAATGCTTTTAAAAATTTGCGAGACTCATGTCATGAAAGAAGATAAACGCCCGCCTTTTTCTGGCAAGGCGATTAAGGCGCAGGTCACGGAGATTGACCTGCGCCTTATTTTTTGCCAATCCGGAAGGCAATCTTCTTCTGCCTTGCCCCTCACAACCTTTCAAATTCCCCATCCTTTTTATTGGCGTGACGAATTTTGGTCATCCTGCCCATTTTCCATTCCTATATAGAAATTCCCAAAGAGACGTGAGTTTATGAGTATTTTCATCGATAATATTTCCACCTGCCCAAAATATTAGCAGGGAGCGGAAGGAAGAAGCAGGCTATTCATGACCATAAATTCCCCCAACTTTTTCTAAGTTATTAAGATCATAGATATTGTTTTATTTGATAAACGGGAAAATTGATTTGGTATCGGTATTGCTTTGAAGAGGTAGAAAGAATTGACTGGAGAAGGACGACTTAAAAGTTTCTTCAGGACAATTGATGGCCTCGTAAAAAGTCGTCACTCCGGCCTGCCTGTGCCTGGCAGACCGGTGAAAACCGGAGTCCAAAGAACTTATAACTATTTGAAAGAACTGGATTCCGGCTGGAGTTTATCCCGATGAAAATCGGGGCCGGAATGACAGAAAGACGCATTTTCAGACTTCTTACGAATTCATCATAATTAGTTTTTCTAAACGGAGAGTTTGTTTTGAATAAAAATACAGGAGGAGAATGATGGTTAAAAAAGATTACGAAAAGATAATGAAGAAGATTGAGGAGAACGACATTAAATTTATTAAGCTCTGGTTTACGGACATACTCGGTTTCCTCAAGAGTTTTTCCGTTCCCAAAGAAGAAATCGCCAGGGCTTTTGAAGAAGGGATCGGTTTTGACGGCTCTTCCATCGAAGGATTCGTGCGCATCGATGAAAGCGACATGGTGGCCATCCCGGACCCATCGACTTTTGCCATCCTGCCCTGGCGCCCCAAAGAAAAAGGCGTAGCCCGGGCATTCTGCGATATCGTCACGCCCGAGGGAAAGCCTTTTGAAGGAGACCCGCGGTATGTTTTAAAGAGAAATTTAGAGAAAGCTAAAAAGATGGGATATACCTATTATGTCGGCCCGGAGTTGGAATATTTTTATTTCAAAGATTCGAAAACAACGGAGATCCTGGATAAAGGAGGGTACTTTGATCTGATTCCGCGGGATGAAGCGCTTGACCTGCGCAGAGAAACGGTGCTTTTTTGCGAAGCTTTGGGGATGCGGATTGAATATTCGCATCATGAAGTGGCTCCCTCACAGCACGAGATCGACATGCGCTACGAAGAAGCCCTGACCATGGCTGACAATGTTATGACCTACCGCGTAGTGGTTAAAGAGGTGGCCTACCGGCAGGGGGTTTACGCCACCTTTATGCCCAAACCGTTGTTTGGAGAGAATGGGTCCGGGATGCACACCCACATGTCATTATTCAAAGGGAAACGGAACGCTTTTTTCAATCCGAAAGGAGAATACCATCTTTCTGACAATGCCCGGTATTTTATCGGAGGGTTGCTGAAATACGCTCCTGAGTTTACGTCTATAACCTGTCAGTGGGTAAATTCTTATAAACGCTTGGTTCCCGGATATGAAGCTCCGGTTTATTTATCCTGGGCCCAACGGAACCGCTCAGACCTCATTCGCATCCCCATGTACAAACCGGGAAAGGAAGAGGCTACCCGTATAGAATTCCGCAGCCCGGACCCGGCCTGTAACCCTTACCTGACTTTCTCAGTTATGCTGGCCGCAGGCTTGGCCGGGATAGAAGAAAAAGTTGAGCCGCCCGAGCCGGTGCACGAAAACGTCTACAAGATGAGCGCTGAAGAGCGAGAACGCAGGGGAATCAAACAACTTCCCGGGAGCCTTGAGGAAGCCATTAAGTTGACCGAGAAAAGCCAACTGGTTCGAGAAGCCCTCGGAGATCATGTCTTCAATCACTTCATCGAGAATAAGAAGGTGGAATGGGACCGCTATCGCATCCAGATTACCTCATACGAGATTGAAAGGTACCTTCCCATCCTTTGAGTTAATAGCCGGGATTGAAAGGTAAAACGGAAGGAAGTTACAGGAGCTGGGTTGTCTTTCTCAACCTAAAAGGAAGACAGCCTTGCTCTATGGGGGGAGTGTTTTCTCAGATGAAACCCACATGCCGACAGGTCGGCCAAAGGGGCATGAAAATATTGGACAGCCGAGTCGGCTGTCCTACTGTATTAACGCAACAAAAGTCATTGGTAGGACAGGCGTCTCGCCTGTCAGAAAAGGTATTTGCAGATGAAAGAAGCAAAGAAGGAATTGGTCATTTTCTACTGTCACCATCAAGCGGAGAAGATCGATCAATTTTTAAAACAGGGGAATGGATCCGGGGACATGGATTTAAAAAGAATTGCCCTGCCTTGTTCAGGAAAAATGGAAGTTTTTCATCTGACCAAGGCCCTGGAAAGTGGAGCGCAAGGGGTGGCTCTTTTCGGCTGTCCAGAAGGGGAATGCCGTTACGTAGTAGGCGGCCAGAGGGCAAAAGGCCGGATGCGTTATGCTGAGAAAATATTGAGGGAGATAGATTTAGAGGAAGTGCGGGTGCGCCGGTTTATAGATGGTCGTCCCGCATCCGCATACATGGAAGATTTTTTTGGATGGGTGGAAAAAATCCGCTCTATGGCAAGTCTTTGTAAAAAAGGGGCGTAAGGCGCAAGGCCTAAGGCATAAAAACATAGCAGGTTTTAAGAAAAAAAGTTTAAGCCTGAAACCCTTTGATTCAAGGTAATTTGCAAATGCCCAAGAAATATCATTTAAACCCCAAATCTGCGCACCCGCGGTTCGTTTCCCCTGGGCCTTTCGGGATTATTGAAGGGGACGGGTGTCTGAACTGCGCCAACTGTGTAAAAAAATATTGTGTCTATTCCGTTTTTCGTAAACGGGCATTTGATCAACGGCAGTTGTTTGATACGGCGGATTCCCTCTGTAAAAACTGTTTCCGGTGCGTTCAAGAATGTTATGGCCGGATTCTTTCTAAAACCGCCAACCCTGAATTCTGGTCTCTGGGAGACGATTACTGGACTCCGGAGATCATCGTAAGCAACCAGAGCCAGGCGGAAACCGGCAAAATCCCAGTCTCCGGAGGAGGATACGGAGGGCCTTTCACCGGGCCTGGTTTTGACAGCATGTGGACGGATATGTCCGAGATCGTCCGCCCCACCCGGGATGGCATCCATGGCCGAGAATACATCAGCACTGCCGTCGAATTAGGAAGGGTCCCTAAACAGCCTACCTTTCATTCAGACGCGGGGTTTTTTCATGATCCTTCCCTGAAATCATCTCCTGATTTTCCGGAACTTTTCGGTATGGATATTTCTCCCAGAGTGGAAGTTTCCTTACCCGTGATATTTGACCTTCTTCCCTATGGCTCTTTTAATTCTGCTGTTCGCTATGCAATTGCCCAGGCCGCTAAAGAAACGAATACTCTTATGGTCATCAGAGCTGAAGATGTGGAAGAAGACTTGCGGCCCCTGGCCAGCAACCTTGTGCCGTTGCTGCCCTCCGGGCCGGCGCCCAACCTGGCCCCCATCATTTCCTGGGCGAGGATGGTTCAAGTCCCATTTACGTCCGCTACCAAGGTCGTGGAACAGGTGAAGGAGATCAAGAAAATCAACCCGGCGGCCGTAGTTTCTGTGCGCCTTCCCCTGAATCCCCGGGCTGAGGAAAACGCAGTTGCTCTGGAAGGGGGCGGGGTTGAGGTTCTTCACTTCATCGCCGACGAGAGAGGCAGGGAACGCGAGGCTTCTTCTCCCCGCTTTATCAAAGATTTAATCTACAACATCCATCTCCGCCTGGTAAAAGATGGTTGCCGGGATGGGCTAAGCCTGATCTTCGGAGGTGGCCTGGCCATGGCCGAACACGTGGCCAAGGCGATCATCTGCGGGGCAGATGCGGTTTCCATCGAAACCACCCTGCTCATTGCCCTGGAATGCCGGGTATGCGGAAGATGTGCCCGGGAAATGTCCTGCCCTGTGGAATTGGAAAAAATCGCCCCGAATTGGGGAAAGCAGAGAGTGGTGAATTTAATGGCCGCCTGGCATGGGCAGCTCCTGGAAGTCCTGGGAGCGATGGGCCTGCGGGATATCCGCAGACTTCGAGGGGAAGTTGGCCGGGCGATTTTCCTTAACGAAATTGAAAAAGAAACTTTTGGGCGGATATTCGCTGCTTCCGACCAAAAACCTGTAATGAAGAAAGAGGCGCTCCATGCTCTGGCCTCCTGAGATCAGGCGGACACCTTCGCGTTTCCGCAATCCCATAGGTAAATACAAAGTTCACCGCGGTCCGGCCTGCATCCATTGCGGGCAATGCGCCGACCTTTGCCCGATGAGTGTGCACCATCGTTTTGGCAAAAAAATGCTGGCTCCGAAAGATGAATTGTGCCTCGGCCCTTCTTGTTCCGAAAAAGAATTTTATTGCTTCAACCGGTGCCCACAAGGGGCATTGCGCATGGTCGCCAATCCTAACCTGCAAGCTCTGCGGGATTATCGCTGGCCGGCTGATCTCCTTTTATCCACCTGGCAGCAGGCGGAGACCGGCGAGGCGCCCCAGGCCGATATTGAGTATCGTTTGGGTAATTCCGGGGGAGGATTTGACCGGCTGAGACTGCGCCTTCCCTCCCCAGAACATAAACCCTTCTCCATGAGCGAAAACGAAGAAGAAGTATCCACAGCGGTCGTCCTGAACCGAAGGTCTGACGGCCGGCCTCAGGTGCGCATCGGCGTTCCTTTTTATGGCGGGGGGATGTCTTTCGGGTCGGTAAGCATCAACACCATGTTGTCCCGGGCCAGGGCAGCGGAAGCATGGGATACGTTTTCGTGCACAGGCGAAGGGGGCTACCCCGACCCCTTGCGGCGGTACGATGACCACATGATCACCCAGGTAGCCACGGGATTGTTTGGAGTCAGGGAAGAGACCATCCAGCGGGTGCGCATCGTGGAGTTTAAATACGCCCAGGGCGCCAAGCCCGGACTGGGCGGGCATCTTCTGGGAGATAAAGTGACCCCGGCTGTGGCCAAAATGCGCGAGGCCGTGGCTGGGAATTCTCTATTCTCTCCGTTTCCTTTTCACAGCGTTTATTCCGTAGAAGACCATAAGAAGCATGTGGACTGGATTAAAGAGATTAACCCGCGCTGTCTGGTGTCGGTGAAAGTTTCCACGCCAACGGACGTGGACATGGTAGCCGTGGGAAGTTACTATGCCGGGGCCCACATCATCCACCTGGACGGAAGCTATGGAGGAACCGGGGCTGCGCCGGATATCGCCAAGAAGAACATCGCCATGCCCATTGAATACGCCATTCCCAAGGTTCACCGTTTTTTATCGGAAGAGGGAATTCGCGACCGGATAACCCTGATCGTAAGCGGGGGAATACGCACGGCCTATGATATTGCCAAAGCGATAGCGCTGGGGGCGGATGGAGCAGTCATCGGAACGGCAGATATGGTTGCCCTGGAGTGCATCCGCTGCCGCAACTGTGAAAGCGGCCAGGGATGTCCCCGGGGGATAGCCACGACAGACCCTAAGCTTTCTAATCTGGTGGTCGTGGATTGGGGCTCCCAGCGTATCATCAATCTCTATGCTGCCTGGAGAAAACAACTGGTGGCCCTCCTTAAGCTTTGGGGCTTAAAAAGCATTGGCGAGCTGGTGGGCCGGACAGACTTTCTCAATCATCTCGATTATCAGCAGGGGGAATTTGAAGACGACGATATCAGGCCCTTTTTGTTGCGGGGGAATGGCCGAAGAGGTCTTTAATTTTTTTAGCCACAGAGAACGCAGAGATCACAGAGGATGATATGAAAGAAAGGTTGAATTTCTTTTCAAATTTTTTCCGTTAAATCTTTATTTAATACTCTGTGTTCTCGGTGACCTCTGTGGCAAAGAGATTTAAGAACAGGGTTCGAGATGAGTGCCACTTGGAAAAATATCCAGAAAGTCATCGCCTCGCGGGGAAAAATGATCAAAGAAATCCCGGAACGTCCGCGCTATAAGGCCGAGGAAGAGGGCGGATGCGGGGTAACGGGGTTTGCCAGTTCCATTCCGGTGAGCGGCCGTCATATCATCGAACCCTCCCGCCAGATGCACAACCGGGGAAACGGCAAGGGCGGCGGGATTGCCGCTGCAGGCCTCTATGCCGAGGACCTGGGGGTTTCCGAAAAGGCGCTGGAAGAAGATTATCTGCTGCAGATCGCCTTTCTTAACCCCGAGGCTCGCCTGGAAGTGGAGCGATCATTCATCGAGCCTTTCCTTAACGTTCATCACGGATCGCGCCTTCCCGCTGTCAGCGACTATCGGGAAATTGAAGGCCTGGAAGTTAAGCCTCCCGACGTTTACCGCTATTTTGTACGGGTCAAACAGGAAGTATTGAGAGACTTTACCGGCAAAAATAAATTCCTGGACATGGAACTTAGAAAGGTGGAAGACGAGTTCATTTTTCAAAATAGCTTCCAACTCAACCAGAAATTTTACTCCTCCCTGGGGGAAAAGAAGGCTTTTGTCCTATCCCATGGCCGCAACATGATGATTCTGAAGATCGTGGGGTATGCCGAGCAGGCCGCTCAGTATTACAAAATCGAAGATTTTCGAGCGCATATCTGGATCGCCCACCAGAGATATCCAACTAAAGGCAGAGTATGGCACCCAGGCGGGGCCCACCCCTTTATCGGCATGCATGAGGCCCTGGTGCATAACGGAGACTTGGCCAACTATCATTCAGTCTGTGAATATCTTAGGCAGAGGAATTTAGTCCCGCTTTTCCTGACGGACACAGAGGCTTTGGTTTTAGTTTTCGACCTTTTAAGCCGGGTGTATGGCTATCCCCTGGAGTACGTCATAGAGGCTTTGGCCCCCACTGCCGAGCTGGATTTTGACCATCTGCCCGCTTTAAAGCAAGAAATTTATCGGGAAATCCAGGCCAGGCATATCCACGGTTCTCCCGACGGGCCCTGGTTCTTCATCATCGCCCGGAATGATCCCTTTCGGCGTTGTTTGCAGCTTATTGGCATCACCGACACCGCCATGCTGAGGCCTCAGGTCTTCGCCCTCTCCGAGGGCCAGGTTCAGATTGGCTTGATCTGTTCGGAGAAACAGGCCATCGATGCCACCCTCCGCAGCCTGGCCGGAGAGGATGTCCGCTTTCACAAGATCGCCGACAAATATTGGAATGCCAGAGGAGGAAGCCACACTGATGGGGGGGCATTTATCTTTTCCATCCAGGAAGGTGAAAACGGTGTCCCGGGCAGGATTCTGACCTGTACTGATAAGTTTGGGAAAGTCCTTTCCGTCCCCAAAGACCAAACCCCGTGGGACCATATACCGCGGGCCCTCCAGCCTGACATAAAGGAAACCCTGCGTAAAGAAGTGGCTGAAAAATTTCGCTCAGGCGATGGATTTTCTTTTTTTAATTTCTTTAAAGCAGAGCTTGCGGCATGGGACTATGAGTCTTTCAGGGAATTCTGCCAGCAGATCGTCCAGGTTGGCAGCGCCAGTGATGCAGGCCGGGCCCTGGCCATAGAAATATTAACCTATTTCTTAGACCTAAGGTATGACCCAGGAAAGAAACGAAGGAGCTGCCTCCAGGAAATTTTGCTGGAAGGGTTGGATAAAATCCTTTCTTCAGCGCCGGCTTTGGGCTCAACCGGAAGTGGAGCGATGAGGCGGATTGATGTTAAGGGACGGGATACGCTCAGAAAACCCCACGAGGGAGAAAGGGTGCTCGCCGTAAATGCCCGGGGATTTCCTGCTGAAGGAGAAGAAAGCGTGGCCTCCCTGCTGATTCAGGCCTATCACAAGGGATGGAAGAGATTCATCGTATATGGTTGTCATGGGCAGCGATTTTTCGGCTGCGGCCTGGGCCCGGGAACCCAAAATGCGCGCCTTGATGTGTATGAGGGCGCCGGAGATTATTTAGGGTCGGGAATCGACGGCCTTAAAATATTTGTCCACGGAAACGCCCAGGATCAATTGGGGCAGATTATGAAGTCGGGAAAGATGGTCATTTACGGGGATGTAGGGCAGACTTTTCTGTATGGCGCCAAAGGGGGTACGGTGTACGTCCTGGGGAATGGCGCCGGCCGGCCCTTGATTAATGCCGTAGGAAAACCCCGAGTGGTGATCAACGGAACCTGCCTGGATTATTTGGCCGAATCTTTCATGGCCGGGGACCCGTTTAATGGCGGGGGGTTTGTCATCCTGAACGGGATAGAATTTGACGAGCACGGAAGACTCCGGGAGCAGCCCACACCCTTCCCGGGATCCAATCTGTTTTCCCTGGCCTCCGGCGGAGCCCTCTACGTCCGCGACCCCCATGGCCGGCTGGAAGAAGAACAGCTTAATGGCGGGGAATTTGCCCCGCTCACCGAGAGAGACTGGCAGCTCATCCTTCCTTATCTTCAGGAAAATGAGAACCTCTTTCAGATTTCCATCGCGAAAGACCTTCTAACGGTGAATGGAGAAAAACGACGGCCGGAAGAAATCTACCGCAAGGTGCGGCCCGTAAAGTTATCCGTTCTATCTTCAACAACGGATGAAGAATAAAGGGTGGCGATTAATACTACAGCGGCACTTTTTCGAAAAAGGGCATTGCCGAGATAAAAAATGCTGACTCCCCTCCCCGTCATACCCGCGAAACCTTTCCCTTAAGGCTTTAAATAGGGAGCGGGTTTCCAGTGATCAATTAGCAATTAGCAATTAACAATGATCATTGAACATTGATAATTGACCATTGACCATTTTATGCTTAGCGCCTAAAGTGAACGAAAGCACCTAAAGTTAAAAAAGGAAATTCCTATACAATCCAATTAGGTTTTGAACGGCATAGACATCCTGGATTCCCGTTTCCACGGGAATGACGAAAGAAGTGATGCTGTAGTGTTAATTGTCCTTTTTTTTTGACAGAGGACGTTTCTTCGTCTATGATGGAAAATATTTTTGCCGTTTAAGAGGAGAGATTTTGTGGAGCTTTGCGAACGGATCAGCCGGTGGATTAGTGATCAAGTAAAAGCCGCAGGGTCCGCAGGAGTTGTGGTGGGTCTTAGCGGAGGAATTGATTCGGCAGTGGTTGTGGTTTTAGCGAAGCGGGCAGTGGGAGACCAAGTTCTGGGTCTGGTGATGCCCTGCCATAGCCTCCCCGAGGATGAAGGCGATGCCTTGATGGTGGCGGATACTTTTAAAATCCGCAGGGAGCGAGTGGACCTTTCCTCTATTTACGACGTATTCCTGCAGCAGCTCCCCGAAGCCGGCGAGATGTGCCGGGCCAACCTGAAGCCCCGCCTGAGAATGACCACGCTCTATTATTACGCCAACAAGTTAAATTACCTGGTAAGCGGAACGGGAAACAAATCCGAGCTGATGATGGGGTACTTTACCAAATACGGGGACGGGGGGGTTGACCTTTTGCCCTTAGGCGATCTTACAAAATCGCAGGTGCGCAAGCTGGCTGAAGAACTTAATATCCCCAAAAGAATAATTGAGCGGCCGCCCAGCGCCGGCTTGTGGCCCGGGCAAACCGACGAGGAAGATATGAACATCCGCTATGAAGATCTGGACAATATCATTGTTTCTCTGGAAAAAGGCGAGGAAGCAAAACTTCCCAAAGCGCAACTCAGTTATGTCAAGGGGATGATTGGACGGGCCAGGCATAAAAGAAATACTCCGCCCATATTTCATTTGAAATCCGTATAAATCCAAAGACCCAAAGGAGTAGAGGCACCCATGGAAACTTTTACCTTTCGCGCCGCTGGAGAAGTTACTTTCGGAGTTGGGTCCATTCAACAGGTGGGCTTGAAAGTCAAAAGGCATGGCGGCAATAAGATCCTCCTGGTAGTTGACCAGGGATTTGCTAAGTCCGGACCTCTGGAAAAGATTACCGATGCTCTTAAGAAGGAGAAGATATCATTTGTTCTTTTTGATGCCGTAGAACCAGAGCCACAGGGGGAAACCGCCGAACAGTGCGGATTTCTGGCCAAAAATGAAGGATGCGATTTTGTCCTGGGGGTAGGCGGCGGAAGCGCCATGGACACAGCCAAAGCTGCAGCCATTTTGGCTACCAATGGAGGCCGGGTAAGGGACTACCAGGGGCTGGACAAGGTCCCCCGACCTGGCCTTCCCAAAGGAATGGTTCCCACAACCGCGGGAACCGGAAGCGAGGTCACCTTCACAGCGGTCTTTATCAACACGGAAGAGAAAAAGAAGGCCGGGATCAACAGTGTCCATCTCTTTCCGGAAATGTCGGTCCTCGATCCTGAGCTGACCCTTTCCCTTCCTCCCGCGGTTACGGCTTTCACCGGCATGGATGCCCTGGCTCACGCCATTGAATCCTACACTTCATTGAGCGCCAACCCTCTTTCGGAGATGGTCAGCCTGGAGGCGATACGGAGGATTGGAAAAAGCCTTCGCCAGGCTGTGGCCACAGGGTCTGATCTTGGAGCCCGGTCGGAGATGCTGTTAGGAAGCCTGCTGGCCGGGATCGGTCTGGCCAATGCCGGGGTTACGGCGGTTCACTCCCTATCGTATCCCCTGGGCGGGCGTTTTCGAGTGCCCCACGGAGTGGGAAACGGTTTGCTCCTTCCGGCTGTTATGAAATACAACGTCTTATCGCGCCCTGAGCGATTTGCCCGCATTGCCGGGGCCCTGGGTGAGAAAATAGAAGGGCTTTCAGTTAAAGAAGCAGCCGTCCAGTCCGTAGAAGCGGTAAAAAGATTGGCTCACGATATCCAGGTCCCGGAACGGTTGAGCGACCTGGGGATTCCAGAGTCAGCATTCCCCTGGATGGCCGAAGAGGCCATGAAAGTAGTGCGCCCGCTGGAGAACAACCCCAGGCCGGTTTCTTTGGAAGAGGCTATCGGCATATATCAAAAAGTTTTTTAAATATTCACCGCTAAGAGCGCAGAGCTCGCCGAGGTGAAATAGAAATTCGAAAAAATTTATTTTGGTAACAGTTTAGCGATTTGAAAAAATGGTATTAAAGCCTTTGTTGAGGGCCGGGGGTTAGAGCGGAACGCGCCGGAAGCATCGGTTGGGTTTCCGTCTGGCCACGAGGATAAAAGATCGTTTCCTCCGGAGGAGGCGGGGGTTCTTGCCCGCCCCATATACGGAGAAATAAGCGCCTTATGATTCCAAGCGTTCCGCTCTGGCCCCCGGCCCTTGGAATCCCTTGGCCTTTACAACACACCTTTTTTTAAGAGCTAAAGTGTTACTTGTTTTGGAATTTTGACTTTGTTTCGTCCCGCCTTTGGCGGGATTCGCTATTCGAATTTAAAATTTTTGGGGAGGTGAGAAAGATGGGTGGAGCAGAATTGATAGGAAAAGAGGAGAAGGAAGCCGTATCGGAGGTTATTGAACGGGGTGTCCTTTTCCGTTACGGGTTCAATGAAAAAAGAAAGAATATCTTTCGGGTCCTGGAGTTTGAGGCAAAGTTCAATCAGTATATGGGTTGCGCTTATTCTCTGGGAGTTGCCTCCGGTTCGGCGGCCTTGCGCGTGGCCTTAGCGGCGCTTAACCTTAAACGGGGGGATGAGGTCATCACCCAATCTTTCACTTTTGTGGCCACGATTGAAGCCATCCTGGAGGCCGGCGGCGTCCCCATCTTAACTGAAGTGGATAAATCTTTGAACATGGATCCCCGGGACCTTGAGGCCAAGATCACCGAAAAAACCCGGGTGATCATCCCCGTGCACATGCTCGGTGTTCCGGCCCGGATGGATGAGATCATGGCCATCGCCCGCAAGCGCAATATCCCCGTTCTGGAGGATTCCTGTCAGGCCTGCGGGTCGAGCTACCGGGGCAAAAAGACCGGAACCATGGGGGACATGGGAACTTATAGTTTCGATTATGTGAAGACCCTGACTACAGGAGAGGGGGGCATGGTCGTTACTAATGATAAGAAACTTTACGACCTGGCCTGTTATTATCACGACCATGGGCATGAGCATAATCCGGAGCTCCCGCGGGGAGAGGATTCGCACAGCATTACCGGGTTCAACTACCGGATGAACGAAATCCAGGGGGCGATGGGGATTGTGCAACTGGAACGTCTGGACTTTGTCCTGACTGAACACCGGAAGCATAAAACCCGGATAAAAAAGGCCATCGCCGAAATTCCCGGGATAGAGTTTCGCGACTTACCCGATCCGGACGGCGACGGCGGGGATACCTTGGCCTTCTTCCTCGGCGATGCCGGCACAGCCAGGGCCTTCAATGCTTTCCTGGCCAGGGAGAAAGTTGACACCAAGATCCTTCCTTCGGCTATGAACTGGCATTTTGTAGGGAACTGGAACCATATCATTCAATACTGTCCGCCTTACCGCGTGGATGCCTGGCCGCAATCCGAGGCGTTGCTGAAACGGGCAATCGCTCTGCCCATTTCCGTGCGCATGAGCGATGAACATATTTCCAGGGTTATCGAAGGGGTGCGTCGGGTGGCGAAAGAGGTTCTTTGACAAAAAACTAACCGCAGAGGACGCAGAGATTGCAGAGAAGTAACGAACCAAGGATATTTTGAAATAAAATAAAATGCAAATGAATTGAACCTCTTGCAAAAGTATTTTTTTGTGGTTCGACAAAGCTTGTCCTGAGCGAACCGTTCACCCTTCGAGAACCTCAGGGCGAACGGTGAGTCGAAGGGCTCACCACGAACGGAAAAACTAAATAATTTCAACTTAAGCCCGTTCACCCTGAGCCTGTCGAAGGGTAAATTACGGACTTTTGCAAGAAGCTCAATTAGTTTTGATATTCTCGTAAAAAGTCTGAAAATGCCCTTTTAGGTCATTCTGGCCCTGATTTTCATCGGGATAAACTCCAGCCGGAATCCAGTATTTTCAAATGTTTATAAATACCCTGGACTCCGGTTTTCACCTGTCTGCCAGGCACAGGCAGGCCGGAGTGACGACTTTTTACGAGATCATCAGTTTTGTTGATTTAAAACTTTTTCCTTTGTTTTTAGATTTAAAAATCTCTGTGTTCTCCGCGTTCTCTGCGGTGAAAAATAAAAGATATGAAAATTTACGGCATTATCCCCGCGCGATATGGATCGACCAGGCTTCCGGCAAAGGCTCTGGCCGACATTGCCGGAAAACCCATGATCCAGCGGGTTTACGAACGAGCCGGGCAGTCTTCCTCCCTGGATCGCTTAACTGTGGCCACGGATGATGAACGCATCTACGAGCGAGTAAAATCATTCGGCGGGGAAGCCTTGATGACTTCGCCGGCCCATCCCTCGGGGACAGACCGGGTATGCGAAGCAGCTAAGCTCCTAAGAGTGCAGGAGGAGGACCTGATTGTTAACATCCAGGGGGACCAGCCGCTCTTCGAACCGGGGATGATCGACGAAGTTGTCAGTCCATTCCGGGATGACCAAAATCTAAATATGGGCGCCCTGGTGCACCCCATCCGCACTCTCGAGGACCTGGCCAATCCCAGCGTGGTGAAAGTGGTGTTTGACAAGATGGGTTTTGCCCTGTACTTTTCCCGTTCGCCCATGCCCTATGTCATATCCCCTTCTGCGGATTTACGCTATTATAAACACATCGGTCCTTATGCTTACCGGATGGAATTCTTGGTGAAGTTTACCAGGATGGAAAGAGGTATGCTGGAGCAATGGGAATCCTTGGAGCAGTTGAGAGCTTTGGAAAACGGCTACCGCATCAAGGTTGTTGAGACGAAATTTGATTCCCAGGAAGTAGATACTCCCGAGGATCTTGAGAAAGTTCGTAACATAATGAAACGTGGGTAGTGAGTAGGAAGTTTCGCAACAAATTATCGTTTTGATCCGCCTTAGGCGGACCAAAAAATCCCTCCCGACCTCCCCTGCCTACCGCAGGCAGGCTTTGGCAAAGGGAGGAGAGGTTTTTATTGGAATTCGATAAAAGATTCAGCCTTTTCCCCCTTTGAAAAAGGGGGATTAAGGGGGATTTCATGCCGATTCTTAATATTTTTTGGATTTTTGAATTCTGTTTTTCATAAGGCCATACTGTTACAAAGTTTCTACAACTGATGACTTGGCAATTTCCACTTACGATTTTTGAATAAAGGCTCATCTCCCGGTGTATATTTTCTATAATCTTCTTTTGTGGATATTCTTTCTTGCCGCGCTTCCTTTCCTTTTCTTTAAAATGATTTTAAATAAAAATAATCGCCAGATTTTCGCTCAGAAATTAGGCTTCGTTCCGGAGGAGATATTGGCTAAAATGAAGGGGCAGCCGAGGATCTGGGTGCATGCCGTTTCCGTGGGGGAAGTTTCAGCAATCCATCCGTTGCTCAGGCAATTGCGGGCAGCCTACCCTAAGGGATGCCTGGTCCTTTCCACGGGAACAAAGAGCGGGCAGAAGGTTGCTCGAGAGCGGGTTTCCGAAGCCACGGCCATTTTTTTCTTCCCCCTGGATTTACCTTTTATTGTCCGGCGAGTTATACGGAAGGTGCGTGCGGATCTTTTTATCCTTGCTGAAACCGAGATTTGGCCAAACTTTTTGCGAATTATGAAAGAAGAAGGGGGGCGGACAATGTTAGCTAACGGCCGAATCTCCGACCGCTCCTTTCCCCGCTACCGGAAGACGAGATTTTTCTGGACGGCGGTTTTGGATTATCTGGACGCTATGTCCATGATTCGGGTACAGGATGGAGAACGGATCATCTCCATGGGGGCCAATCCGGTGCATGTCTTTGTCAACGGCAACTGCAAGTTTGACCAGGCGGCTTTCATGGCCGAGCCAGCATATCAGGAAGAGATGAAAGAACTGTTGGGGGTGGATGAAAAGGACCGTGTCTTCGTTGCCGGTTCTACCCACGAAGGCGAGGAAGAGATTGTGTTACAGGCTTTCTTAAGCATGCGCCAGCGTTACCCTAATCTGATCCTGGCGCTGGTCCCCAGGCATGCCCAGCGCGCGGACAGGCTGGAGAAGCTTCTGGTCCAATTAAGAATTGAAGATTTCATCCGGCGCAGCCAGTTAGGCGCGGAAGGGCGGAAGGGCCGGCGAGTAGTGCTCTGGGATACTTTTGGCGAGTTATTTAAAATTTATAGCCTGGCCACAGTCGTCTTTTGCGGCGGGAGCCTGGTTCCCCGCCGGGGGCAAAATATTCTTGAGCCGGCAGCCTGGGGCAAGGTTGTCCTCTATGGGCCTTCGATGGAGGATTTCCTGGATGCCCATCAACTTCTTAAAGACTCGGGAGCGGGGATCATGATCAGGAGCGCCGAAGAGCTGGCCGAACGCTCTCTTTATTTTTTGGATAATCCCCAGGAGTTGAAAAAGAAGGGCGAGGCCGGGAAAGAGGCCCTTCTGTCTAACCGCGGGGCCACTCAAAGAAACTTTGAACTTGCTCGAAAACTGGTGGAAACATGAAAAGTGAAAGACAAAAAGCCTATCTGGCCCTGGAAGACGGAAAAGTTTTCCCGGGATGGTCTTTTGGAGCTAAAGGAGAGCGCTTCGGGGAAGTGGTTTTTAACACCTCCATGACCGGTTACCAGGAGGTCCTCACTGATCCCTCATACAAAGGCCAGATCGTTACCATGACTTATCCCCTGATCGGCAATTACGGGGTGAATGAGGAAGACTTTGAATCCACCCAACCCTGGGTGGAAGGATTTGTTGTTAAGGAAAATTGCCCTTTTCCCAGCAACTGGCGTTCCCGGGGAAGCCTGAGCGATTTTTTAAAAAATCATGGAATCATCGGCATCGAGGGATTGGATACAAGGGCCTTGACCAAACATATCCGCACTGCCGGGGCCATGCGGGGGGTTCTATCCACTGAAGATTTGAACCCGGATTCTCTGGTGGAAAAGGCCCGACACTCTCCTTCCATGGTGGGGAGCGATTGGGTGCATGCGGTTACCTGTTCCCGGGCCTATGCCTGGGGAGATAAAGGAGTCATGGGAACGGGGACAGGGCTGTGGGAATGGGGCAAAGGCCAGGCGGTCAGCCCCTCCCTGGCCCAAAAATTCCGGGTGGTGGCCATTGATTTTGGGATCAAGCATAACATCATCCGCCATCTGACCAGCCGGGGGTGCCAGGTCCAGGTGGTTCCGGCAAAAACAAGCGCGGCAGAAATTCTATCGATGAATCCCCAGGGGGTTTTCCTTTCCAATGGGCCGGGAGATCCGGCGCCTCTCACCTATGCCATCGAAACCGTGCAATCTCTTCTTAGTAAAAAGCCGATTTTGGGGATCTGCCTGGGCCACCAGATCATCGGCCTGGCCCTGGGAGGGAAAACCTATAAATTAAAATTTGGCCATCGCGGAGCCAACCAGCCCGTTAAAAACCTGCTCAATGGAAAAATAGAGATTACCACGCAAAATCATGGATTCTGCGTGGACAGGGATACGTTGCCGGAGGGCCAGGTCGAGATTACCCATGTCAACCTTAACGACCAGAGCCTGGAAGGGATGCGCCACAGGAGGCTTCCGGTCTTCTCCGTGCAGTATCATCCGGAAGCTTCGGCTGGCCCGCATGATTCAGCCTATCTTTTTGATGAGTTCATCTCCCTGATGGAAAAATATTCGCAAAAATGAAGAGCTTCTTGCAAAAGTCACTTACTCCGTCATTCCGGCGAAAGCCGTCCGCCTCAGGCGGACAGAATTTCTTAAAAATCCTGGATTCCGGGTCGCGCTTCGCTTGCCCGGAATGACGATTTCCTCTACTTTTCAAGAGTTTTGCAAGAGCCTCTGAAGGAAAGGTATCGAAAGGAATAATGCCCAGGCGTAAGGACATAAAGAAAATTCTGATCATCGGTTCAGGGCCGATCATCATCGGCCAGGCCTGCGAATTCGATTACTCCGGGACGCAGGCCTGCAAGGCCCTGAAGGAAGAAGGATTCGAGGTCATCCTGGTCAACTCCAACCCGGCAACGATCATGACCGACCCGCAGACAGCTGACCGGACATACATTGAACCGGTCAAACCCGAAATCGTAGCCAAGATAATAGAAAGAGAGCGCCCCCATGCTCTCCTCCCAACCCTGGGCGGCCAGACCGGACTGAACACGGCCATCCAGTTGGCCGAGATGGGCGTCCTTAAGAAATACGGGGTGGAGATGATCGGGGCCAATCAGGAAGCCATCCATAAGGCCGAGGACCGGGAACTCTTCAAGGAAGCCATGCGCCGCATCGGGCTGGAGGTGCCCAGGAGCGGGTTTGCTCATAACCTGCATGAAGCCCGGGAAGTGGTGGAAGAGATTGGGCTGCCGGCAGTCATCCGCCCCAGCTTCACCCTCGGGGGGACCGGCGGGGGAATTGCTTTCAACATGGAAGAGTTCGATCGCATCTGCGTCATGGGGATCGAGATCTCCCTGATTCATGAAATCATGATCGAGGAATCAGTCCTGGGGTGGAAGGAATATGAACTCGAGGTGATGCGGGATGTAAAGGACAATGTGGTGATCATCTGTTCCATCGAAAACTTTGATCCGATGGGAGTGCACACCGGAGACAGCATCACCGTCGCCCCGGCCCAGACCTTAACCGACAAAGAATACCAGCGCATGCGGGATGCGGCCATAGCCATCATCCGGGAGATCGGGGTGGAGACTGGCGGATCGAACATCCAATTTGCGGTCAATACTGAAAACGGGCGCATGGTGGTCATTGAAATGAATCCCCGGGTTTCCCGGAGTTCGGCCCTGGCTTCCAAAGCTACCGGCTTCCCCATCGCCAAAGTAGCGGCCAAGTTGGCCGTGGGATACACATTGGACGAAATTCGAAACGATATAACCCGGGAGACCATGGCTTCCTTCGAGCCGTCCGTTGATTACTGTGTAGTAAAGGTGCCTCGCTTCGACTTTGAAAAATTTCCCGGGGCAGATCCCGTTCTGACCACTTCCATGAAATCCGTGGGGGAGGCCATGGCTGTGGGCAGAACGTTCAAAGAGGCTTTGCAAAAAGCCCTCCGCTCCTTGGAAATCGGCCGGTTCGGCCTGGGAGCGGATGGAAAAGGGGAAGCGCCGCCGGAGTTGGTCCGGGAAAAACTGGCTCTGCCCACCGCCGAACGAATCTTCTACGTGGGCATGGCCTTGAAGATGGGCATGTCCCCGGAGGAAATTTCCGAACTAACCAGGATTGACTGCTGGTTCATTAAGAACATGCAACAGGTAGGCGACTTTGAAGAAAAAATACGTCAATTCAAAACCGCCGCTCAAAGGATGCCGGTTGTGCCCGTAGAAATCTTGAGAGAGGCTAAGGAGTATGGTTTTTCCGACGTACAATTGGCCTATCTTCTGGGTTCGGACGAGATGACCATCCGCGCTTGGCGGAAGGAGAAGGGAATTTTCCCCACCTACAAACTGGTGGACACCTGCGCCGCTGAATTTGAAGCCTATACGCCTTATTATTATTCAACGTATGAGTCGGAGGATGAGGTCCGTCCATCCGCCAAAAAGAAAGTGATGATCCTGGGCGGCGGACCCAACCGCATCGGCCAGGGAATTGAGTTTGATTACTGCTGTGTTCATGCCTGTTTGGCCCTGCGCGAGGAAGGGTACGAGACTATCATGGTGAACAGCAATCCAGAGACGGTCTCAACGGATTACGATACTTCCGACCGGCTCTACTTCGAGCCCTTAACCAGGGAAGACGTGCTGAACATCGTGGAAAAAGAGAACCCAGAAGGCGTTATTGTCCAGTTCGGGGGGCAGACCCCTTTGAATTTGGCCGTCCCTCTGGAAAAAGCCGGGGTGCGCATCATGGGCACTTCTCCGGATAGTATCGACCGGGCTGAAGACCGGCAGCGCTTCAAGGATTTAATCGGAAAATTGGGATTGGTTCAACCCCAGAACGGAACGGCCACCTCCTTTAAAGAGGCCCGGGCCGTGGCCCGGGAAGTGGGCTACCCGTTGGTGGTGCGGCCCTCCTATGTTTTGGGCGGACGGGCCATGGAAATTGTCTATGACGAGGAGACCCTGGAGCGCTACATGCGCGACGCCGTGAAGGCCTCGCCCGAGCATCCCATTCTCATTGATAAGTTTCTGGAGGAAGCCATCGAAGTGGATGTGGATGCCATCTCCGACGGAGAGAGAGTGGTCATCGGCGGCATCATGGAGCATATCGAGGAAGCAGGCATCCATTCCGGCGACAGCGCCTGCGTCCTTCCGCCTTACACCCTGAGCGATGAATTGATCGGGGTGATCAAAGAGAATACCTATGCCCTGGCCAGAGAATTGAAAGTCAGGGGTCTGATGAACATCCAGTACGCCATCCGCAATGACCTGGTCTATGTGCTGGAGGTGAATCCGCGCGCCTCCCGGACGATTCCCTTTGTCTCCAAAGCTACCGGCATACCCCTGGCCAAACTGGCCGCCAAAGTGATGGTCGGCCGCACTTTGGAAGAATTGAACTTCACCAAGGAGGTTGAAGTTAAACACGTCTCGGTGAAGGAGTCGGTTCTTCCTTTCAATCGCTTCCCGGGGGTGGACACGGTTTTGGGGCCGGAGATGAAGTCCACAGGGGAGGTCATGGGCATCGACCATGCTTTCGGGATCGCTTTTGCCAAGGCTCAACTGGCCGCCGGGCAGGTTCTGCCCAGGAGCGGGCAGGTTTTTATAAGCGTTAAAAACAGGGATAAAAGGGCCATTATCTTCATAGCCAAAAAGCTTTCGGACTTTGGCTTTAAGATCGTGGCCACGCGGGGGACAGCTAAAGCCCTCTCCCAGAACGGCATCCCTGTAGAAGTCGTTTATAAAGTTCACGAAGGAAGGCCGAACATCGTTGACCGAATTAAAAACCGCGAAATTGACTTGATCATCAACACCCCAACCGGCCATCGCCCCAAACGGGACCAGATTTCCATCCGGGCCGTGGCTGTATCCCTCAACATACCGTTGATCACTACCATATCCGGCGCCGCAGCCTCTGTGAACGGCATTGAAGCCCTTCTTAAGGAAGAGGTTCACGTCAAATCTTTGCAAGAGTATCATGGTAAAGTGTAAAAGGAGAGTGGGGAGTGGTTGGTGGTAAATGGGGGAAGGTGAAAAGTCAAAGTTGAAGGGGGTTACGACTCACCACTCACAACTTAAGTTCATTGTTTAGGAATTTCCTTTTTCCAACTTTAGTCCGCCTGCGGCGGAATCACTTTAGACGCTTGACACTCTGTGATCTCTGTGTTCTCTGTGGCAAATTTATTTAAGGCAAGAATGATGAATTATGATCGTCCCAAAGAAGAATGCGGTGTTTTCGGGATTTTTGGGCATCCAGAAGCTTCCACCCTCACTTACCTCGGGCTTTATGCGCTCCAGCACCGGGGAGAAGAAAGCGCCGGTATCGTTGCTTATGACCGCGGTGAGCCCAAGAGCCATAAGGGGATGGGGTTGGTTTCGGACACCTTCGATCCTGACAAGCTCAAAGCTCTTTCCGGCAGTTCGGCAGTTGGGCATGTGCGCTACTCCACCACGGGATCTTCTCTGCTGAAGAACGCCCAGCCTTTTTTGGTGCAGCAATCTAGGGGGTTCCTGGCTGTCGCCCACAACGGGAACCTGGTCAATGCCCGGGAGCTGAAAAAAAAGCTGGAAAATAGAGGGTCGATCTTCCAGTCCACGATGGACAGCGAAATTTTCGTCCACCTGATCGCCCGTTCAAAAAAACCGGGATATATGGAAAAGGTCATTCAGGCCCTCTCGCATGTTCGAGGAGCTTATTCCATCGCGCTCCTCACGGAGCAAGGCTTGATTGGAGCCAGGGACCCGCATGGGTTCCGCCCTCTCTCTCTGGGCGAGTTCAAAGGGGGTTATGTTCTGGCTTCGGAGACCTGCGCTCTGGATTTAGTTCAGGCCAGATACCTGCGCGATATAGAAACAGGCGAAGTGGTCATGATCGATAAAGAAGGTCTGCATTCCGAGCGCCCTTTCCCGAAAGTCAAGCCGGCATTCTGCATCTTTGAATACATCTATTTCGCCAGACCCGACAGCAATATTTTCGGGGAAAATGTTTATTTGATCCGGAAGAGACTGGGGGCGCGTCTTGCTGAAGAGAGCCCGGCGGAGGGTGATTTGGTCATGCCCATACCCGACTCGGGGAATTACGCTGCCCTGGGGTTTGCCGAAAGGATGGGCATCCCGTTTGAAATGGGCATGATCCGCAACCATTACGTGGGACGGACTTTCATCCAGCCCTCCCAGGCCGTGCGGGATTTTGGGGTTAAGGTAAAACTGAATCCTGTTCGCGACCTGCTCAAAGGAAAAAGGGTAGTAGTTATTGAAGACTCTATCGTCCGCGGGACAACCAGCAAAACGCGTATTAAAGCCCTGAGGGAGGCTGGAGTGAAGGAAGTCCACATGCGGGTGAGTTGCCCCCCCCATCGTTTTCCCTGCCATTATGGGATTGACTTTCCCACCCAGAAAGAATTGATTGCCTCTTCCCGCTCCGTGGAGGAAATCCGTAAGTTTATCGGCCTGGACAGCCTGGCTTACTTGAGCCTGGGAGGGATGGTAAAGGCCATGCCCCAAGCGAGCGATAGCTTTTGCCTGGCCTGTTATAGCGGCCATTATCCGGTACACATTTCCTCTGAAGTTGACAAGTTTTCCCTCGAAAGGTGACAGACTGTTTATCCCAAACCCTTTCCGTTTAGGTATAAAAAGCAAGATTTGATCAGACTAACACTATCAAGTCAGATAATGACTTCTTCCTCTTGCTGAAATTTTGGTTTTCAAATTCTGTCCTCCTATGCACCATTGCAAACTAAAATCAGCAATAGGGGGTATTTTAAGAAGAAAAATCTTCCTGAAATTGGCTTAAAATTGGCCTTGACAATTCATGAATTTGAATCTATGTTATATATGATTCTTTTCTTCCCGTAGTTTAGCCGCAAAATAACCCCTAACCTTCTGGAGGATGCCGTGAGAAGGAGTAACCAGAAGGTGCCGATATGAAGGACCCACGCGGGATTTTTTATCCCGTGGGGTCCTTTTTATATTTTCCTGCCTTCCAATTTTGATGATCTCGTAAAAAGTCGTCACTCCGGCCTGCCTGTGCCTGGCAGACAGGTGAAAACCGGAGTCCAGGATATTTATAAGCACTTAAAATTACTGGATTCCGGCTTTCGCCGGAATGACGGGGAAAGTGGTTTTTTGACTTTTTACGAAACCATCAATTTTAATAAAAAGCCGTGGATAGTTCCGGTGGAGTTTTTGGTAACTCCTCCATGCGAAGAAAAGGCTTCATCCGGTAAAGATTTCAAACCTAAGAAGGCGAACCGGGATCCCAACGATTTTGAAACTGAGAAGAACGCAGCCGAATTACACCGCAGCAAACTCTTCCCCAAAAGTCGAAGGAGAAAGCCATGGAAAAGGTTCTTTGCGTGGATGATGATCCCAGCCTTCTTCGCCTTTACCAGTATGAGCTTTCTGAGGAAGGGTATAAAGTCATCCTGGCCAAAGACGGGCAAGAGGCACTCTCCAAATTCTCCAAAGAAAAACCCCAGGTGGTGATCTTGGACATCCGCATGCCGGTGATGGATGGCATCAGGACGCTAACCACCATGCTTAGTAAAGATCGCCAGATCCCGGTGATCTTGAACTCGGCCTTTCCCCAGTACCGGGAAAACTTCATGACCTGGGGAGCCGAGGCGTACCTGATCAAATCTTCCGACCTTACAGAACTCAAGCAAAAAATCCGGGAAGTCCTGGAAAAGCGGAAAAAGCTTATAAAATCATGATCTCCAAGAGCCTCGTTTTCGTGGGGAAATTGGGGGGCATACCCCATGGCCTTTTCATCTTGACCACTTCCTTTAAAACGGCCAATCAAGAAGGGAACAATATCGGCAAACCAATACCTTTGTCGAATAGAAAGGAAGGAATAGATGATCCAGAATCCATAGGGAACCGATTTTTGCAGGAATCAGCCAAACTGCGGTAGGCAGTTTTTCGGCTACTCCTATGGTTCCTCCAACGGAGGATAAGAGGGCACATTTCTGGAAGGTGTGTTGGAAAGGAAATATCTCTTCTTAAAAAGGAGGTGATCTTATGCCAACTTATCTCATGCTCACCAATTTGACCGATGAAGGGCGGAAGACGGTAAAAGAGAAACCGGAGAGGATCAAAGAGGTCAATAAGGAAGTGGAGAAGATGGGGGTCAAAATCCTTAGCCAGTATGCTCTCCTCGGCGGCTATGACTTCGTGAACATCATCGATGCTCCCGACAACCAGACCATAGCCAAAGTAGCAGTGGAATTGAGTTCGAGGGGCACTTTACAGACCACAACCCTTGCCGCCCTCACTGTGGACGAGTTCATCAATATGTTGAAAAAGTAGATGGGGAACCAGGCAAATACCTGTTTTCCCCATTATCCAACACACTTTCCGGACCAGTTTGAAAGAGACCTGCTCGCTTTTTTGAGCATATATAGGCGGGAGATGCTGGAACACCACCCTCTCCGAGATTGGTAATGCTTTCATAGTTTAATTATGGCTTGGGCGGAGTTGCCGCTAATGTTGATTCGCCAGGGGTAAACCTGGGTTCTTAAACCGGATCCAAAAATAAAGGAGGATCGGAGATGGCCATAAAAGTCATTGTCAGGAGAAAGGTCCCTAAAGGTAAAGAAGCGCAGTTGTTGCCTCTTCTTCTTGAGCTCAGGTCAAAGGCCATAACTCAGCCCGGCTATATCTCTGGGGAAACGTTAATAAATGTAAATGACCCGGAGGATTATGTCGTCATCGGCACGTGGAAGGCGGTGGACAATTGGAAAGCCTGGGAAGGAAGCAAAGAGAGAGGGGAAATCCAGAGTAGAATTGAGGCATTATTGGGGGAAAAGACCGCCTACGGGATCTATTTTTATGGATAAACGGTAAACTGGAAATCCCCACTCCCCCTTCATCCAAAGGGGCCACTCGAAGTGGAGGAGTTCCTGTCGCATCAGGGCCGGTTTGCGGCATTGCCAACGCGAACATCGGCCCACTTAAGGAGCCAAAGATGGGAGTGAATGTGATGGACAAAATAGCTCAGCTCGTGGCCAGTCGTTGGCAAGGCCAGGGGAATTCCCTAAATCTGTAGAAAGGAGGGTTCAAAATGTCCGTGATTACGATTTCCAGGCAATTGGGAAGTTTGGGTACGGAGATCGCCCAGGCGGTGGCGAAAAAGCTCACTTATGAATATATGGACAAAGATAAGATTTCTGAGTCTCTGGCAGATTATGGCCTACCACCCCCGGAAGTTGAAAAGCTCGATGAAAAAAAGCCCCCATTCTGGGACTCTTTGTCAATTCAGAGAGGGAAGTATCTCCATCTCATCCAGGCCCTTATCTATGATTTTGCCAGAAAAGATAATGTCGTGATCGTTGGCAGGGGAGGACAGGTTCTATTGAAAGATCTGCCAGGGGTTCTGCATGTTAGAATCATTGCCCCCTTCGATGTTCGGATTCAGCGGATTATAGACAAGGGAAAAGGGGGCGAGAAACAAGCCGCCGAGATTCTTCGACGCAGCGACCGAAATTCTGCCGGGTTTATCCGGGCTTACTTCGATGTGGACTGGGATGATCAAACCTTCTACGATCTGATCATCAATACCCGAAAGCTTTCAGTGGACTCGGGTGCGCGGATGATCCTGGAATCCATCAGTTCTCCGGAGATCAAGGAGGGTGAAAAAAAGGCGGAGGAAAAACTGGCCGATCTCGCCTTAGTTCAGAAAGTGGAGTCGTCACTCGTGGATATTCTGGGCACCGACCTTCGGCATATCAGCATTCAGGCCGAAAGAGGAGTCCTCGCTTTAGGGGGCACGGTCGCTTCTGAGTCATTAAAAAATGATTGCCAGAAAGCCGTGGCCCGGGTCGAAGGGGTGAATAGAGTGAATAACGAACTTTCTGTGGCGAGCTATTATGGATACGGCGGCGGATAAAGGGGAAATTGTTGTTAAGGGGAAATTTCAACCGGGAGATCCCTTCAAACCGGATCTCGCGCACTTCTGACCAAGCCTTCTCAATGTTATTGAGTTTCGCAAAAATAATGGAATTAGATCGGTGATGATGATTCCTTTAATTTCCAGGGATCGGGTGATCGGTGTTTTGAACCTGCAATCAAGCAAGCCTCAGGCCTATACCGAAAAGGAATTAAGAATTGCCGAAAGAGTCGGCAATCAAATTGCCGGGGTGATTGGCAATGTCCAACTTTTTGATGAACTCAAGCGATTAGAGGGGGAACGAGAGAAATTGATTCATGATCTTCAAAAAGCATTGTCTGAGGAGCTTCTTGCAAAAGTCCGTAATTTACCCTTCGACAGGCTCAGGGTGAACGGGCTTAGGTTGAAATTATTTAGTTTTTCCGTTCGTGGTGAGCTTGTCGAACCACAAAAAAATACTTTTGCAAGAGGCTCTGAGGTTAAAAAATTGAGAGGGTTTTTACCAATCTGCGCTTCATGTAAAAAGATAAGGGATGATAAAGTCTACTGGACCCAGATCGAGGTTTATGCTCGAGATCATTCCGAAGCTGAATTCAGTCGCGGCATTTGCCCGGATTGTAAGAAAAGACTCTATGGTGATCTTTAATATATAGAGTCGCCTTTGTCCAACTGAGATTTCTTTAAAAAAGGGGGGGAGACGGATGATCAAGATTGATCTCGCCCAAGAGAAAGCCGAGATGCTGCAAATAGTAGTGAAGGACAACTTGGCCCGAGTGGTGGCCAGCCGGATGAAGGCCCGTCAGGATTATTTTTGAAAATATGTCGTTGGTAACACAATTTTTTTCAACAATTTAATGGAAAGGGGGTTTTACCATGTCCGTAATAACGATTTCCAGACAGCTTGGCAGCTTGGGGACGGAGATTGCCCAGACGGTTTCTGAAAGGCTCGACTATGAATATGTGGATAAGGAAAAGATAGGCGAAGCTTTGGCTGCTTATGATCTGCCGCTATCTGAAGTGGAAAAGTTTGATGAAAAGAAGCCGCCGTTCTGGGGCTCTTGGCAAACCCAGAGGGAGAAGTTTCTTCATTTGCTCCGGGCGGTGATTTATGATTTTGCCAGCAAAGGGAATGTCGTGATCGTGGGCCGGGGAGGGCAGGTTTTGTTAAAGGATCTTCCAGGGGTGCTTCATCTTCGAATTGTGGCTCCCTTCGAAGTTCGGATTCGGGGGATTATCGAGCAGGAAGGCGGAGATGAAAAGAAAGCTGCCCAGCTCCTTCGGCGAAGCGACCGCGATTCAGCAGGGTTTATCCGTTCCTTTTTTGATGTGGACTCTGAAGATCCGAACCTGTATGACCTGGTGATTAATACTCAAAAGCTTTCAATAGATACCGCCGTGGAAATGATCCTGAAAGTCATGCAATCCCCCGAGACCAAGGATGGTGAAGAAAAAGCTGCGGAAAAGCTGGCTGATCTGGCCCTGATCCAGAAGGTGGAAGCCGCACTCCTGAGCGTCGTCGGAGGCGACCTGCGGCATATTAGCATTCGGATCGAAGACGGGGTTGTTACCTTAGGAGGAACGGTTACCTCCGGTGTGGGTCAAGAGAGTTGCCAGCGGGCGGTAGCCGGCATTAATGGGGTTAAAAGAGTGGAGAATCAACTTTCAGTAATTCAGTACTATCGGCCCGGTACTTAGGCCTCTTTAGCTGGTAAAGAAAATATTTGAGGGGTAATAATGTCAGTGAGCAAAGAAGATTTTATCATTGAAAGAATCGATGATTGTCATTCGACGGAGGAAGTCGAAGAACAAAACGAAAATATGTCCATGTCCGTAGAAGGGAAAAGCTTCCAAGATCTTTACGAAGAGAGCTTGCAGCAGGTTCCAGAGGGAGGAATCGTTCACGGGCGGGTGATCAATGTAGGTCCAGAATTCGTAACGGTTGACATTGGGTTGAAGTCTGAAGGCCAAGTCCCTTTGCGGGAATTTTTCACGAAGGGGGACTCAACGGCGGTGAACATCGGCGACACCGTCGATGTATTTATCGAAGGGAAGAAATCAGAAACAGGACTGATCAGCCTTTCGAAGAAAAAAGCGGACCAATTTAAATTCTGGGAAGATATCGGCCGGACCCGGAACGAAGACCAGGTGATCGAAGGAAGGATTGTCTCCCGCATTAAAGGAGGGTTTATCGTAGATATCGGTATTCCCGCCTTTTTGCCGGGCTCTCAGGTCGACATCCGTCCCATCCGCAATTCGGAAAAACTCATCGGCAGTACCTGCAAGTTCCAGATCATCAAACTCAACCACGGGAAGGGAAATGTGGTCCTCTCCCGGCGCATCATTCTGGAAAAGGAACGGGATGCCTTGCGGCAGAAGACCCTGGAAACCCTGGAAGAAGGGAAGATCGTCGAAGGGGTGGTCAAAAACATCACGGATTATGGGGCGTTCGTTGACCTGGGGGGAATAGAGGGGCTGATGCACATTACTGATATGTCCTTAAGAAGGATTAACCATCCCACCGATGTCCTCATGGTCGGGGCGAAGATCAAAGTGAAAGTCCTGCAGTTCGACCGGGAGCATCAACGGGTTTATCTGGGGCTCAAACAGACCATCCCTGACCCGTGGGAGAACATTGCCGAGAAATTCCCTGTAGGAACCCGGGTGAAGGGAAAGGTCACTTCCATCACCGATTATGGAGCCTTCGTCCAGTTGGCGGAAGGGATTGAGGGATTGGTTCATGTTTCGGAGATGGCCTGGACCAAGCGAGTCCTCCATCCCTCCAAGATTCTTTCCGTGGGGGACGAGGTTGAGGTCCTGGTTCTGGATGTGGAACAAACCCAGAAACGCATCTCTCTGGGCCTGAAACAGACCACTCCCAATCCCTGGGATACGATTGCCGAGCGCTATCCCGTGGGGATCAAAATCCATGGACGGATTAAAAACATAACCGACTTTGGCATCTTCATCGGGATCGATGAGGGGATCGATGGCTTGGTGCATATCTCTGACATATCCTGGGTTCAGCGTCTGAAGCATCCCTCGGAACTTTATAAAAAAGGGCAAGAAGTTCAAGCCATCGTCCTAAACATCGATAAGGAAAATCAACGTTTCTCCTTGGGTATGAAGCAGCTTCAGAATAATCCCTGGGATGATGTCCATCATCGGTTCAAAGTGGGTCAACTGGTCAAAGGTAAGGTAACCAATGTTGCGAAATTCGGGGCCTTTGTAGAGATCGAACCCGGCATCGAAGGGTTGGTGCACATTTCGGAGCTCAGCCACCAGAGAGTGGAAAAAGTCGAAGAAGTGATCCATGAAGGACAAGAGATTGAGGCCGTGGTCGTCAATGTAGATCCCAAGGCTTTGACACTCATAGGAATTGACCCACTTATGCTAAGGAAAAATAACCCAGGCAGGAGTACTTCAGGTTATATAAGCATAGGTATAGCCACAATGCTTAAAAATCAGATAGTTGAGTGAAAATATTCTCATATTGCGCGCGCAATAATACACTTTTAGGGTGGGTCAATTCTATTGAGCATAAGTGGGTCAATTTAAGTGAGCGTTGAGGGAAAGTAGCGAATTCCAACCAAGTGGACTCCTCCGGTCCTTCGTAACCCCGCCATAGACCGTTTGAAGCGAGGTCGGAAGGAGCTTAACCAAAAGACACTGCCTCGTATCCGCCAGCAGCTTCTGCCTTCGGATAATTACAGCATTGTCTACTACCGGAACTACTACGGCCTGTTCAGACCATTCGAACTCGCTGGGTTCGTAGTGGCGCTTCGTGAGGAAGCACGCCAAAAGATCGCAGCCAAATGCCGACGGATCGGTCGTTAGTTAAACGCAGTCCTGAGAAACCCTCGGCCCCCGTAACCCTTTGCTCTTGCCCCCGACCGCTGCTAATAACCGATTCGATTATCCCTTCAACGGGAGGTAGTCCTACGTTTTGCGGGATCGCCTGCCCCCCTTACCTGTCCTTTTGCCTTCGCTAAAAAAACACTCATCTCAAAAGAGGCTCTTCCCGCAACATTCTTCTGGTGTCATAACCCACGCTCATGCTCAGCTTGGCAAAAGCTCTTAGCAGACAAGTTTTCCCTGGAAAGGTGACCGGCTGTTTATCCTAAACCTTTTCCGTTTAGGTTAAAAATCAAGATTTGATCTGACTAACACTGTCAAGTAAGACTCTTGCAAAAGTCCTAGACACCGTCATTCCCGCGAAACCTGTCCCTGCAAGCTTTAAGCAGGGAGCGGGAATCCAGGGCAGCCTGAAAAATCTGGATTCCGGGTCGCGCTGCGCTTGCCCGGAATGACGATTGAGCACCAGATTTTGAGATTTGCAAGAACCTCAAGTCAGTTATCGATTTCTGTTATCGGTAAAGTCTCAATTTCAAATATTTTCAGGATTACAACTGGTAATCGGAAGAAGGTGTGCGCGCTCTTTTCATTTCGATGGATAGAGAATCCATCGTGATTATTATCGTCTGATTTTCTGATTTATTGTTTTAACGTGTCTTTTAAAACCTTTTAAAATGTACCCATCTCAGCAAGACATGTTCAATTCGGGCTGAATTTTCCCACGAATACTGCCAAAACACAGATCATTTACAAAAGTACATAAATCTCTTGACAGTATCCCAAAATATGTTCAGAATAATCAAAAAAAAATTGAAAATTGTTAGTAGTGTAGAAAAAAGGAGACCTGTTTAGTAAAATAGCCCTCTTTACGATAGAGAATATCATAAAAGGGGGCTAAGTGGGAAACGCTTATTATCAGAAACAGGAAGTCACAATAGAATTTGATT
>VGSF01000064.1 GCA_016875165.1 Deltaproteobacteria bacterium | reverse complement strand
GGTCGGGTATATTCCCTTCTTTTATAGCGACGTTAATCGGCCAGATCATGTACATGGCCACCATGACCGAGGCGCCCTTCGTCCACAAGCTGATGGACCTGGGAATGGGAAAGGGGCCTGCTCTGGCTCTTCTTCTGACCGGGCCAGGCATGAGCCTCCCCAACATGCTGGCCATCATCAAGGTCTTCGGTTTGAAAAAGGGGCTGGTCTATGTCCCGCTCATCACAGTTTTGGGGACCCTGGTGGGTTGGTTTACCGGGAATTTCATTTTTTGAGGGATTTAATTCGAAGGGTAGGGGCAAATTTTATAGAGAGCATCTAATATAAGGAGGTAAAGATGAAAAAGATCGAAGTCTTGGGAATGGGCTGACCCAAATGCAACCAGCTCGCGGAGCGAGTGAAACAAGCAGTTAAGGAATTGAATCTTGAAGCGGAAGTAGTCAAGGTCCAGGACATCCAAACCATTGCCAGCTCAGGCGTTCTCATAACCCCAGCTCTGAGGGTGGACGGAAAAGTCAAGACTTCAGGAAAGCTTCTGAGGGTGGATGAGATCAAGGCGCTGATTCAGTCTTGAATCGATCGAGGGTCTGATCATTGAAGAAGGGGGATTCGTGGAAAAAGCAGCGGTGAAAAAATTATCCTTTTTGGACCGGTTTCTGACTCTTTGGATCTTTTTGGCCATGTTTATCGGAGTCGGATGGGGGTATCTCTTTCCCGGGGTGGTGAACTTTTGGAACCGTTTCCAGGTTGACACGACGAATATCCCCATTGCCATCGGTTTGATTCTGATGATGTATCCGCCGCTGGCCAAGGTTCGGTACGAAGAGATGGGGCATGTTTTCCGGAATTACCGGGTGCTGGGGCTTTCGTTGGTGCAGAACTGGGTCATCGGCCCGATCCTGATGTTCGTCCTGGCCATTTTGTTCCTGGCGGGATACCCCGAATACATGGTGGGGGTTATCTTGATCGGCCTGGCTCGCTGCATCGCCATGGTCATCGTCTGGAATGACCTGGCAGCCGGGGATCGGGAGTACTGCGCCGGGCTGGTGGCCTTCAACTCCGTTTTTCAGGTGATCTTCTTCTCCATCTATGCCTACATCTTTATTACCGTCCTGCCTCCCCTACTGGGGCTGAAGGGTGTGGTGGTGGACATTACCATCGGCCAGATCGCCGAGAGCGTGTTTATTTATCTTGGCATCCCCTTTATTGCCGGGGTGTTATCCCGGCTTATTGGGTTAAAAACCAAGGGGCGGGAGTGGTACGAACAGAAATTTGTTCCCAAGATCAGCCCCATCACGCTGATCGCCCTCCTCTTTACCATCCTGGTCATGTTTTCTCTCAAGGGGGAGTATATCGTCCGGCTCCCCCTGGATGTGGTGAGGGTGGCCGTTCCCTTATTTATTTATTTCGTGGTTATGTTCTTCGTCTCCTTCTTCCTGTCCATGAAGGCGGGCGCCACCTATGAGCAATCTACTACCTTGAGTTTTACGGCCGCCTCCAACAACTTCGAGCTGGCCATTGCCGTGGCTGTTGCGGTATTTGGGATCAACTCCGGCCAAGCCTTTGCCGCGGTCATCGGCCCCTTATTAGAGGTTCCAGTCTTGATCAGCCTGGTGAATGTGGCTCTCTGGTTTAAAAGGAAATATTTTCCCTACGCACTGGAAACACCCGCGGGAGTGTGCCATTTGACCTGTAAACCATAAAAACTGGCAGGTCTCAGGTTACCAGGAGTTCACCAGAAACCCGAACCCTACAAGTTAAAACCTGAAACTTAAGACCTGAAACTCGAAACCAGGTCGTGGGATATGGACTTGAAAAAAATTCTTTTTATATGCACTAAAAACAGCGCCCGCAGCCAGATGGCCGAGGGATTGGTCAATCATGATCTGGCGGGGAAGGTCGAGGCCTTCTCCGCGGGAATTGAGCCTTCTTCTGTCCATCCTCTGGCCGTGGCCGTGATGAAAGAAGTGGGCATCGACATTACTCACCACCGGTCCAAATCGATGGACGAATTTGCCAACGAAAAATTTGATTATGTCATTACTCTTTGCGACCAGGCGGCTGAGACCTGCCCGCTCTTTTTCGGCGGGACGAAGCGGCTCCATATGGGATTTTCGAACCCGGCGGCGGTTCCTGGCAGCGGAGCAGAAAAACTTTTCGCCTTCCGAAAGGTGAGGGATCAGATTCGGGAGAAAATTGTGGGGTTTCTATCTGAAAAACAGGGATAGGGGGATCTACTTTAAAAGAAAACCATAATTTACAAAGAAGAAAAGATTCTTTCGTAGACATTTCCAAAGTTTCTTGGTAACCTGATGACATTTGAAAGATGAAGGGGAAAAATTGAATGAGTAAGGCCAGCAAGCATCTGAAATGGATTCTGCCGATATTAGCAGTCGTGATTGGCGCCGGAGTGTTCGGTTACCTCAAATTATTTACCTGGAATCCCGAGAGACAAAAAATCGCTGTGATTAACCATCGCAGCATTACCGTGGCCCAGCTTAACAGAGAATTGGAGAAAATTCCGGCTCCCTATCAGGAGGTTCTCCGGGAAGAGCCGAAGCAATTTTTGGAGCAGATAATCATTAAGGAGGTTCTGATCCAGGAGGCCGAGCGCCAGGGGATAAAAAGCGATCCAGCAGCCAAAGGTGAAGAAGCGGAGATGTCCATGATTCAAAGCCTCTTGCGGAAGGAGGTCATGGATAAAGTTAAAGTAAGCCAGGAAGAAGTGGAAGAACTATATCGCCAGCATCGCGACCAACTGGGGAAGAAGCCGCTTAACGAAGTAGCCCCGTTGATTGAAAACGCCGTACGGGAGGCCAAAGGGAAGGCCCAGGTAGAAGAATACGTCGTGTCCCTGCGAACTCAGGCCAAGGTGGAGATCAACGAGAAACACGTTCAAACCGTTACCGCTCCTTCCCCCCAGACCGACACGGCTGAAGAATTTAAAAAGGCCCTGCAGAGCGGGAAGCCAGTTCTGGTTGATTTCGGGGCCAATTCCTGTATGCCCTGCCGGCAGATCCGGCCCATCCTGAAGGAAATCAAGCAGGAATATACCGGCAGAGCCCATGTGCTGATCATTGATGTCTATAAATTCAAGGAACTGGCCGGGGAATACCGCGTCCAGCTCATTCCCACCTTAATCTTTTTCGACAAAACGGGAAAAGAAGTTTTCCGCCACATGGGAGCCTGGGATAAGGCCTCCATCGTCAACAAGCTGAAAGAAGCCGGAGCAGTCTGACGCCCGCCCGCTAATCGAGAGCTTGCCCATTAACGTGATAACTTGGGTTCGTTTTTTCTGCCAGGCGCAGGGAAACGGAAGAGGTTGTATGCTTGGGGCCCCGTGCGCATAGCTGACTGCTAAATTATTCTCGACTCGGTCTTCTGGCTTCTGAATTCTTTGTCTTCCTAAATCAAAGGCAGGCTTTGGGCGGCGGTGATAGCCAGAGTTCCCAACTACGGGCAAATATCTGGCCATGGTGTTGTTCGATGATCCGCTGGGCGAGGGAAAGACCCAAGCCGGTCCCTTTGGCTTTGGTCGTGAAAAAGGGGCGAAAAATTTCACCTAACACCTGCGGCGGGATTCCTTCTCCGGTATCTGTCACGGTCACCTCCACCCACCCTTCCTCCCGGCCAGTTCCACCGGTTGTCGGGAACCCTTGCTGAAGATGATAACCCGATTCATGGCGCATGGCCTGAATGGTCAACATTCCACCGCCCGGCATGGCTTGAAGGGCATTCAGGAAAAGGTTTAAAAATACCCTGGCCATTTGCTGGGAATCCAGAGGTAGAGGAGGAAGGGTAGGGTCGAATCGTTTTTCCACCCGTACCCCGGCAAGCTGACATTCTTCTTTAACAGAAGAGAAGGCATCCTCGATCACTTCCGGCAGGGAAACGAGCTGAAGTTCCGGGGGGCGGATGCGGGAATAGGAGAGGAGATCGGACATGGTTTTGTCCAGGCGCTCTATGGAATGCATGATCTCGGCGATGGTTTCCCGGTGGCTGGCCGCCAGTCATTTCAAAAAAAAGCAACCGGGGATCTTCTGGGGTCCGAATTCCATGGTTCCCCAGCTCGAGGATTTTAAAAATTTTTTCCGCCATTTTCGTTGGTTCTTAGGATTAGGTCCTCGACCTCAGTTTGGTCGATTCACTTACTGGGAGAAGTTCGATTATTGGGCGGTCTTCTGGGGGGTGAGCATTATCGGGACATCAGGACTTTTCCTCTGGTTTCCGACCTTCTTCGCCCAGTATTTCCCTGGCTGGATTTTCAACGTGGCCTTCATCGTCCATAGCGATGAAGGCTTTTGGCCGCAGGATTCATCTTCTCCATCCATTTTTTTAATACCCATCTGCGGCCGACCAAATTTCCTTTGGACCACGTGATCATCACCGGAAGAATATCGGAGGAAGACCTCCTCTATGAACATCCTCTGGAATATCAGCAGATGCAGAAAGAAGGAACCCTGGCCAGAAAGCGCACCGATCCGCCGCCTCTTTGGATGATGAACCTCTCTCGCATCGTGGGATTTTCGGCTCTGGCTATAGGGATAGCGATCATCACCGTGATCATCTTTGCTCTTCTGGAAAAAGTTGGGTATCTGCTCATATTCCTGGGCTTCGGCCTTCCCTTCATTTTGACCTTGTTGGCTACTTATTTCTTCTGGAGCTACCGACGCTCCTCTGAGGACTCTCCGCCTATTTAAAAACCCTTAACCTCCCCTCTTCTACTCAGCCAGACAAATGAATGGATTTCTCCCACTTATCTCCCATAAGCTGGGAGAAAAAGGCAGCCTCCCATCTGAATTTTGTTTCCAGGTGTTAAATTTTTTATCAGCTAAAAAAAATAACAATTTTATAACCGAATGAAAAAATTAAATATTTTTTTAAAGCGATAATTTATTTAGCAGTACCTTGAATCCATCATTAAAGGAGAGTTTTTGTAACTAATTGATTTTGCAATTTTATTTTATTCAAAAGAATTGGCATGGACTTTGAGAGTAAGAACGTGACAGGGAGGGAAGGGAAAAAATGAAAGGGGGTAAAAAAGTATGGAAGCGGCGAAAGTTTTATTGATTGATGATGAGAGGGCATTGCGGAGAACTCTATCCGTAGGCCTGCTCCAGAGGGGGTATGAAACGACACCCTGCCAGGATGGGTTTTCCGGCCTGAGCAAGATTGAAATGTACATGAAAAGAGGAATTCCCATCGCCTGCGTAATCACGGATATTCGCCTTCCGGATATCGATGGTCTGAAACTGCTCAAAGTGATTAAATCGCTGTACCCAGACCTCCCAGTCTTCGTGATCTCCGGATATAGCGATGAAATCACCGAAGAAATCGTCAGAAAGGAAAAAGGGGATGGATTCTTGCCTAAGCCCTTCATGGTGGACGACCTGGTGGCCCTGATGGAGAAATCCAAAAAGCCTGCGCGAGAGACCCGCCCCGATAGGGAATTGGGATTGGAAATCCAGAAGGAGAAAAGGTCCGTATCCTCTTATGCTTTCGTTACTATGGATGACAGACACCTCTTTGAAAATGTGTACCGGAAACTTTATTTCATGGATAAAGTGCTTTATTGCGATGCAGTCATAGGGGATTGGCAGGTAGTTCTTCTCATGCAGTCCAACAGCCGAAAAGATCTCCACGACTTTGTCGAGAATTCGCTGATGAATATCGAAGGAATCGTGACTGTGGAACTTTTGGACATAGTCGAACCCTTACTTAGCGAAGAGGCTAAAAACGTCGTCCAAATGGTGGAAGATTCTTTGCAAGAGGAGGGCTGGAGACGGGGAGAGAAACGGCCGAATGCTCTCTCTTGCTACGTGCTGCTGGAGATTGAGGAAGAATTTTTCGAATCCATCTACAAGCAACTCTATTTCATGGAAGACGTGGTCCACTGCGATGTCACCCATGGACGCTACGGCTTCGTTCTCCTGGTCCAGGCCCCAACTTTTGATCTCATCAAGAAACGGGTCGCTCACATTTCCCGAAATATCGAGGGGATATTGAAAGCCAGGGAGCTGAGGATCATGAACCTCTTCGAGATGTAAAGGGGGTTGGAGATGAAAGCTGCTGAACCCTGGGAGAGGGCGGGAGACAAGATTCGCCTTCAGGGTTTTAATCTGGAGCTGTGGAAGTACGAAGGGGAGCCTGGATCTTTGATCCCTCTTCTTCAGGCCGCCCAACGCGATTATTCGTACATCCCGGAGGCGGCGATCCATTACATTAGCGATATCGTGGGGATTCCCCCAGCGCAGATTTATGGTGTGATCACCTTCTACACGCAATTCCGGCTGAAGCCCTTGGGAAAGTATCTCCTTAGGATCTGCAACGGGACGGCCTGCCATGTGAACGGCTCCAAATTGATGGGGCAGGTGATTGAGGACGAACTGGGCATTGGGGTGGGACAAACCACAGAGGATGGCTTTTTTACCGTTCAATCGGTCGCCTGCCTCGGCTGTTGCAGCTTATCGCCCGTGATGGTGATCAATGAGGATACCCATGGCCGACTCGACCCCAGGAAGATCAGAAAAATTCTGAAATCTTATCAATCAGCCGGATAAATGAGATCCAAATCTTCCACTGGCGAGGGAGTCTAATGAAACAGGTCATCGTTGGGATGGCGACCTGCGGCCTTTCCGCTGGGGCGCAAAAAGTTTATGAAAAATTTGAGGAGGTCATCCGGGAAAAAAATTTGCCGGTGACCCTGAAAGAGACCGGGTGCATCGGGATGTGTTATCGCGAGGTTCTGGTGGAGTTGCAGGATGGGGATGGGCAAAACTATCTTTACGGGGAAGTCACCCCGGAGAGGGTGGGAGAAATCGTCGAGAGTCACCTCCTTCAGAACAAGCCTCTCCTTCCTTGGGTCGTTCGCGGCCCCCACCCCACCGAAGATGACTCCTTTTTTGTAAAACAGAAGCGCATCGTCCTTAGAAATTGCGGCCATATTGACCCCAATTCCATCGACGCATCCATCCATGCCGGGGGCTATCATGCGCTGCGCAAAGCGTTGCTGGAATATTCTCCAGAGAAGGTGATCGATGAGGTCACGGGCTCTCAATTGCGGGGCAGAGGAGGCGCTGGATTTCCCACCGGAGTGAAGTGGGGCTTCGCCAGGAGATCAGCGGGCGACAAGAAATACGTGATCTGCAACGCCGACGAGGGAGACCCCGGAGCGTTCATGGACCGCAGCGTCTTAGAAGGGGACCCGCATTCCGTCATCGAGGGCATGATCATCTGTGGATATGCGATCGGAGCAAAGGAGGGCTATATATACGTCAGAGCGGAGTATCCCAAAGCCATCCAGCGATTGCGCCAGGCCATCGCCCAGGCAGAGGAAAGAGGCTTTCTGGGAGAAAATATTTTGCAGACTGATTTCAGATTCCGGATCAAGATCAAGGAGGGAGCGGGTGCTTTCGTATGCGGGGAGGAGACGGCCCTCATTGCCTCCATCGAGGGCCGGAGGGGCAACCCTCGGCTGAGGCCTCCTTTCCCGGCGGTCAGCGGTCTCTGGGGGAAGCCGACCAACATAAACAATGTGGAGACCTTCGCCAACATTCCCTGGATCATTCTTAACGGTGCGGAAGCCTTTGCCTCACTGGGAACCGACGACAGCAAAGGGACGAAAGTTTTCGCCCTCACCGGAAAAATAAAAAGGGGGGGCCTGGTAGAGGTCCCCATGGGCATCACGATTAATGAGATTATCTACGATATCTGTAGGGGGATGAGGGAGGGGAAACAGTTCAAAGCCGTGCAGATGGGCGGCCCCTCGGGCGGATGTATTCCCGCCTTGATGGGCCAGATCCAGATCGATTACGCCCAGATAACCAAAACCGGTGCCATCATGGGCTCTGGGGGCATGGTGGTCATGGATGAATCCACTTGCATGGTGGATGTGGCCAAATTTTTTCTGAATTTTACCCAGAACGAGTCCTGCGGGAAGTGTGTCTTCTGCCGCCTGGGAACGAAACGGATGCTGGAAATCTTGGAGAGGATAACAGAGGGAAAAGGAAAAGGAAGTGACCTGGACCTCCTGGAGGACTTAGCCCAGAAGGTAAGGGAGACTTCTCTCTGTGGGCTGGGGCAGACGGCTCCCAATCCGGTCTTAACTACTTTGCGGTATTTCCGGCAGGAATACGAAACCCATATCTTCGACCGAAAATGCCCGGCCCACGTCTGCAGCCCCCTCCTGACCTATACCATTTTTCCAAACTGTTGCACGGGCTGCGGACGGTGTGCCAAATCTTGCCCCGCTCAGGCGATCTCCGGGGAGCGGAAAGAACCTCATTTCATCCAGCCCGAGCAGTGCGTGAAATGTGGCCGATGTTTTGCCTCCTGTTCCTTCGGAGCGGTTTTTAAAGATTGATCATCAATAATCCAAGCTATATACGCTCATGGGCTGGGAATGGCAGAGAAAACCTTAAAGATGGAGAAGGGGATGATGGAGAAAATTAAATTGATCATCAACGGTCAGGAAGTTTATGCCGACCCGCAGCAGACCCTTTTGCAGGCGGTCCAAGAACAGCACTTGGACGAAATTCCCACTCTCTGTTACGACCCCAAGCTGCCACCCTATGGGGCATGCTATCTTTGCGTGGTGGAAGTAGAGGGACGAAAAACCCTGATCCCCTCCTGCAGCACCCGCGTGGAAGCCGGGATGGTGGTCCAGACGAAGAGCGAGAAGATTCGCCAGGCCCGGAAAGCCTGCCTGGAGCTGATCCTCTCTGACCATTATGCCGACTGCCTTGGCCCCTGCCGGTTAAACTGCCCGGCGGGGGTGGATGTTCAAGGGTATGTCTCTCTGATTCATCTGGGCCAATACTCGGAGGCGATCCGCCTCCTTAAAGAGGCCAACCCCCTGCCCTTAGTATGTGGCCGGGTTTGCGTCAGAAAATGCGAAGTGGCCTGCCGCAGGGGAAGGGTAGATGAGGCCGTTGGCATTAATGACTTGAAGCGCTACGTGGCCGATTGGGATTTGGCCAATCCTTACATCCCTGAGCTGAAACCTCGAAACGGAAAGCGCGTGGCTATAGTCGGAGGGGGGCCTTCCGGTCTTTCCTGCGCCTATTTTTTACGGCGGGATGGGTATTCAGCGACGATCTTCGAAGCTCTCCCCCAACTGGGGGGGATGTTAAGGTACGGAATCCCCGAGTATCGTCTGCCCAAGAGAATTCTGGATCAGGAGATTCGATGGCTGATAGACCTGGGAATCGAAACCCGATCCAACCTCCGGCTGGGCACGGATTTTAGCCTACCCGACCTCTTCCAGGATGGCTACCAAGCGATTTTTTTAGGGATGGGAGCCCATAAAGCCACGCCGTTGGGAATCGAAGGAGAAGGAGTTCCCGGCGTACTTCCCGGAGTGGACTTTTTACGCAGCATGCAATTAAGCGGAGGGCCCACTCACAAAGGCAGAGTGGTCGTGGTGGGGGGAGGGAACACGGCGATCGATGCTGCCCGAACGGCCTTACGGTTGGGGGCCGACGAAGTGACCCTCCTCTACCGGAGGACGTTGGCGGAGATGCCCGCCCATCCCACAGAGGTGAAAGCCGCTGAAGAGGAGGGGGTAAATTTCATCTTTCTTTCCGCGCCAAGGAAAGTTATAATCGGAAATAATCGCCTCGCCGCTCTGGAGTGCATGCGGATGTCCCTGGGCGAAGCGGATGAAAGCGGACGAAGAAAGCCGATCCCGATCAAGGGGTCGGAATACCTCCTCTCCTGTAATCATGTGATTTCAGCCATCGGCCAGGATATAGACCTGACGGGCCTCGAAGATAAAAAGGAAAAAATGATCAAGCTCGAGGTCACGAAGAGAGGAGCAATTGCTGTGAATTCTGCTACCATGGAAACCTCGCACCCTGGCGTATTTGCCGGAGGGGATGTGGTCCTGGGACCAGCCACGGCCGTCGAGGCTATCGCCCAAGGTAAAAAAGCGGCTCTTAGCATCCATCGCCATTTAAACCAGAGCCTTAAACCCGTCTCCTTCAACGCCAGTGAATTTAACAGCCAGAAGGACTCTTTTGGGGAGCTCCCCGAAGCTGAATTCTCCACCTTTCGCCCCAAACCCCGAGAGGCAGTAGCCATCCTTCCGGTGAGGGAGCGCCGGGATAACTTTCAGGAAGTAGAGAGGGGGCTGCAAGAAGATCAGACTAAGGCCGAATCCTCGCGCTGCCTTGAGTGTGGCTGCGATTCGATTTACGGTTGCCTCCTTAGAAAATATGCCATGGAATATCAAATTACCCATCTCCCCTACCTGGGAGCGGTCAATAAATACAAAATCGATGACCGCCATCCCTTTATCCTTTATGATCCTAACAAGTGCATCCGCTGTGGCCGATGCGTCAGGACCTGCGAGGAGATTTTAGAAGTCGCAGCTTTGGGGTTCGTCTACCGGGGATTTCAGACCATCGTCAGACCTTCCATGGAGAAGCCCCTGCTGGCCACTAATTGCATCGCTTGCGGAAATTGCCTTTCCGCCTGCCCGACGGGAGCCCTCAGCGAAAAGCTACCCTATCCTCGAAAGGGACCCTGGCCAACGGAAGAAAGAACCTCTATCTGCCATTACTGTTCCGTAGGCTGTAATTTGAAGATCAAATACCTCAACGGAGATTTATTCTTCATAGCCAGCGCTGCCGGAGGGCCAAACGACGGCACCCTGTGTTTCAAAGGGAAGTTCGGTGCTTTTTCCCAGTTCCAGCCTCGACGCGATATCCGCCCCAAGATCAGGCGAGGGAGAGCCTTCGCGGAGGTTTCCTGGGAAGAGGCCCTTGATTTCGTGGCCGAAGGCCTTAAGGGGATTAAAAAAAAATACGGCCCCCGGGCCATTGCCCTTTTAGCCTCGCCCCAAATGTCCAATGAGGAGCTCTTTCTCGTCCGTAAGTTGGGGCGGGAGGTATTGGAGACCCTTCCTATTGACAGCTTCTCCCATTGCCTGCGCTCAGAAGTTCTGCACGCCCTCGACGAAAATTTCGGGAGGACCTCTTCCACCAATACCATGGCCGAGCTCTCCCAGGCCGATGTCATCTTAACAGTCAATTCTGATCCTTTAGAGGAACATCCCGTCCTGGGTTTCGCCATCCGGCGGGCCGTGAAAGGAGGAGCTTCCCTGATCGTTGTTCACTCCCGGGGCACGGAGATGGCCCGTCAAGCGCACCTCTGGCTGGATGCCCGAAAAGGGAGCGCCGCCGTTTTACTCCATGGGATCATGAAAGCAATCCTGGGAAGGGGAAGGCAGAACGAGGCTTTTATCGATAGGCATACCGTTGGTTTTTCTGAGCTGAAGCATACCTTGGAAAAAACCTCCTTGGAAGAGGTTAGCAACGCCAGTGGGGTGAGCCTGGGAAAGATCCACCGCTGCGCGGAAATCCTCTCCCAGCCGCAGGCCAATGTTTTGGCAGTCTACAACATTGATTCCCCTGCGGATAAATCCGAGAATGATCTCCCAGCCCTTGCCAACCTCCTTTTGCTCACGGGGAAGGTGGGCCGGGTCGCCAATGGCCTCCTTCTGCTCAGAGACCATTGTAACTCCCAAGGGCTCTTGGACATGGGGATCGGGGAGGATGGGAACTCTGTCCACCTGAGAGAACCTGGGAAAAGTGGAACCCTTCTCCCCAGGATGGAAAACGGTGAGGTCAAGGCTTGCCTGATCTTTGGGGAAAACCCTCTAAAAGATTTAAATATGAGGAAATACTTCGATTCTTGCCAATTGCTGATCGTGCAAGATTTTTTTTCCACTGAGACGGCGTTGGCCAGCGATGTTTTTCTCCCGGCTTCCACGGCTTTAGAGACCTCAGGGAGTTATACGAACTTCGAAGGGCGTCTTCAAAGGTTTTCCAGGATTTTCCAAGCCAAGAGTGGCATGGAAAACTGGCAAGTGGTCTGTCGATTAGCTGAGAAGATGGGGCACCCTTGGCCCTACTGCTCTTCTGAAGAGATTCTCGAAGAGATTTTAGGCCAGGCCAATCGATGGCCGGTGAAGGATTCATTTCCTTTTTCCCACAGGAAAGCCCGATTTTGCAACATTCCTCCTTCTATGGCTGTACCTCCGGTTCTACCGTCCTCATTCTGCTCCCTTTGTGAACGGGTGGAGATACTCAGGCAGAAGAAACTAATTCTTTAAAGTCCCAGCACTCCGGTGTTGGCCGGCAGAGGGGAGGGATAAAATATGGAGGCCACCTCACAGACGAAAATGGATTATATCGAACCGCTGGAAGCTCAGTTGGAGAAGAACCGGAAAGAACTCTCGGAGGTGGAAGAGAAGTTGAACAAAAGTGGGAACATGTTGCAGGCCATCCTCCAGACGATCAACGAAATCGTAATCGTTTTCGACAAAGACCTGAACATCAAGATGATCAATCGCCAGGTAAATTTCCGTGATAAAAAATGCCACGAATTTTTTTTCGGGGTACCGGGGGTTTGTGAAGATTGTCCAGTGCTGCGAACGATTCAGGAGAAGAAGAGCATCTCGGTCGAAAAGGTCATCCGGAATGAATATTATCGCATCCAAACCCATCCCCTCACGAACCTACAGGGGGAGGTCGAGGGAGTGATCGAAGTCAGCCGCCCCATCACCGGGGAAAAAGCGAGGGAGCAACAGCTATTCCATGCCGACAAGCTCTCTTCGCTGGGGTTGCTGGTTTCCGGTATCGTCCACGAGATCAACAACCCCAACGCCTATATTTGCGGGAATATTCCCATCATCAGGGAGGCCTTCAAGGCCATCTTTCCGATATTGGACGAGCACGTCCGCCAAAACCCTGGTTTTCAGGTGGCTCGCCTGGATTATTCTCTTTTCAAAGAAAATGTCACTTTGATGCTCGACGACATGATCCAAGGCTGTAGCCGCATTCAAAACATCCTGGGAAGCCTGAAGAGCTTCACCCGCAGGCCCGAAGGGTTGCTCAGCGAAAGAGTGGAGCTGAACGACGTGGTCAACGAGGGAATGCGCCTGGTCTACAATACGATGAAACGAATGGCTGTGATTCATACCGACTTGCAGGAAGGCCTTCCTGGCGTGAAAGGCAACAGGGACAAATTGATTCAGGCTTTTGTGAATTTGATGATCAATGCCTGGCAAGCGATCAAGAAAGAGAAAGGAAATATCTGGGTCAAGACCCAATTCGAGCCCAAAGATAACTGCGTTTGCCTGAGCATCTGCGATGACGGATGCGGCATGGGAGAATTCGCCAAAGCGCAAATTTTCAATCCCTTTTTCACAACCAAGAAAGAAGGTACCGGGCTGGGCCTCTCGATCGTGGCCAAGATCATCGGCGAACACAACGGCAGGATCGACTTGAAGAGCGAGGTCGGCACGGGGAGCACCTTTACCCTCCGCTTACCAGTGGAATCTTGAGGAAGTAACATGGGCAGAATCCTGGCCATTGATGACGACCCAGGGGTACTGCGCTATCTGTTTGTCCTCCTGATGCAAACCGGGAAACACGAAGTCAAGACTCTGGAAGATAGCACAAAAGCTATTCAAGAATTGGATCAAGGGAGATACGATGTCTTGTTGTTGGATATGGACATGCCAGGAGTGACTGGCCTGGACATTCTCCAATATGCGCGGGAGAAATACCCGGACTTGGAGACCATCGTCCTTACCGGCGTAGAGGATGTGCAGCTGGCCGTGAGGGCCATGAAATTGGGGGCCTATGATTATCTGTCCAAGCCCGTGAACAACGACCTTTTGCTTCTGGTCCTGGAGAGAGCCTTGGAGCGAATGCTTTTGAAGGACCAGGTTCAGGAATTGCGGAAAGATTTCAAATATGAAGATTTAAATAATAAGGAGGCCTTCCGGGATATCGTCACCCGCAGCCCCGTGATAATCAAAACCCTTCGTTATGTCGAGCGGATTGCCAACAGCCAGTCCAGCGTTCTAATCTGGGGAGAGAGCGGCACGGGGAAAGAGCTGATTGCCCGGGCCATCCATGCCGTGAGCCCGCGAAAGAATCAAAAGTTCATCGCCGTCAACGCCGGAATTTTTGCCACCGAGCTCTTTGCCTCGGAATTTTTCGGCCACATAAAGGGCTCTTTCTCGGGAGCCTATTCAGACAAAAAGGGCTTCCTGGAAGCTGCCCACCGGGGTACCCTCTTTTTAGATGAGATTGGAGAGCTTTCTCTTCCCATTCAGGTGAAGCTGCTGCGGGTGCTGCAAGAAGGAGAATACTTTCGGCTGGGCTCGACCCAAAATCAGAAGGTGGATGTGCGCATCATCGCCGCCACGAACAAAGACCTTCAGGTGGAGATCAAGAAAGGAAATTTCAGAAAGGACCTCTTCTTTCGGTTGAACGTCAATTCTATCTACCTTCCTTCCCTGCGGGAGCACAAAGAGGACATCCCTCTTTTGGCTTACCATTTCTTGGAGAAATACAACCAGGTCCATAAGAAGCAGATCCGGGAGATTTCCGAGCCCGTGATGAACCTTTTACAGCAGTATACCTACCCAGGGAATGTCCGGGAGCTAGAGAATATCATCAATCACATGGTCTCAATCGAGGCCTCTGACAAACTGACGAAATCGTCCCTGCCCTCCTATTTTTCCGAAGCCTTTACCAATCACAAAGGACCCTCCCCTCCCTTGGAAGAAAAGACCCTCCAGGAACTGGAAAGAGAATACATCGGGAAAATTCTCGAAAAAACGGGCGGGAATAGAAGCCGGGCTGCTAAAATTTTAGGCATATCACGGGTCAACCTGATATCGAAAATCAAGCGTTATCAGTTGGGTTAATCGCAGGGGCAGTAATCTGTAATGGCCATGGAATTATCTGCCTTTCACCTCTCCTTTAGGCGATGTCCAACGTCTTCCCGCTGACTTTCTTGATGCCCCGCCTTTCCTTACATTTCAATGGTTTTCTTTCAGGTTAAAAACCGGAAAAATCTTGCACAACACCCAAAAGAGGATAAAGGGCATGGCTCCGATGAGCAGGGCACCGAAAAGACCTTCTTTAAAAGTTTGGAGGTCGCGCGGGATGATGGGGAGCACATAATGCATGTATCCGGCGAAAGTGAGGGAAAAGGACTGGCCGCCGATGACCACGTTCCACCTCATCATGAATACGCCAAAGAGAACCAGAACCAGGGCCCAAAGAGCCCGTTTGATGGTAAGGCCGGGGATCAATAGCAGGATGAAGGGAACCAGGCTTCCGAGGGTATATTGAAAGATAAAAATATTGATAAAGTCTTTTCCATAGATCACATCCTGTAAAATGTCCCAGGATTTAACCGCCGTATACCCCCGGAAGACAAGGTCTAAGAGTTCCAGGCTGATGGAGAATATCATAAAGAAGATGAGGTACTTCGAGGTGATCTTTATCTCGAATTCCTCAACGCTTCGAATCTCATCCAGGGCGGAAGGTACGAAGGGAGATTTTTTCCGGGAAGCCAAGATCTTCCTTATTTCCATAGTAATGATGTACGTGAGCATGCAGAGGGCCACACCGGAAACAATTGCCGACATGATGAATATGACCGGCATTAGAGGGGTCATCCACAGGGCGTTGGCTTTCACCGAGCCGAATATGAATCCAGCGTAACCGTGCAGAAAGCAGGCCACCGGAACCCCGATCCCCGCCAGGATTTTAACCGCATGGTGATCCTTTTTCAGGGCTAACTCCCTGATATCATGAGCCCTCAAAGTCAGGATGGTAAAGAGAAAATAGCGGATATTCTCTGAGAAGCTTTTGTTCAGTTGGTTCTTGAGTTTTAAGGAGGTCTCCACAAAATGTTTCCGATAAATGAACCAGAGCTCAGAGGCCACGATCGACCCATAGATAAAAATAACGACCCCAAAGGCCGCAATGGCTGAGGAGAAATGGGGGGTCATCAATACATAAAAATTTCTTTCCGGTCGAGTGAGATGAAAGAGCAGCGGCATGGGCGCGACGATTAAGAGGGCAAAGGAAAAAAGCAGGGAAAAATGGGCCATCTCTTTCAACTGTTTTATACCGAAGAGATGATATAGAGAGGAAAGGACAAAGGCCCCAGCCACCAGCCCGGTCATGAAGGGGTACATGACTATCTGGATGGACCAGTAAACATATTCATTCGGATAAACGAAGAGTTCTTTTAAGGTCCAGACTTCTTCCAGGACGGTCATTACCTTACCTCCACACTAAGACCGATATAATAGACCTGAGGTTTGGTTCCGTATTCTCCCTTGTGAGTCTCGACCCGCTGAGTCAGGATTACTTTCTAATGGGGTTTGCTTGCTTGATGGGGATTGTGACAACCTACACAATCTCCACCTGGATTGTGGCTCTCTGCGTCAATGCCGCTTATCTCCGACCTTTTACTCGTAGGGTAAGCGAGGTGGGTATGACACCTTAGGCAAAGTTCCCGACCCCGGTCTATAGCCAGTTTCGCCGGGTTGGACGGATGCTCCAGGGCTGGCCCATGGCAGTTTTCACATTCTATAAGGTTATGGCGGGAGGAACGAACTTGTTGATCCGATTCGGCATGGCAGTCCTGGCAGTATTCCTTCCCCTGATACTTTACCTTAACGGCTTTCCACTCCCCTTCATTCGACTTCCGCTACCAGCCATACATATACCCGCTTTCGTGGACTCCAAAATCCTCTGGAACCACGAAGATCCTGGCGATTAAAATGACCCCGGCCAAGGCCAAAACCACAATCAGCGGTCTCAATTGGTGCATACGCCCAGCGCCCTCAGGAAAAAGGTTAGTTGTGATTGCTAAAAAACTGATATTTTCGCTCTACCGAAGCTTGGTCTGGCATTAAGGCCTTCTTATAAAGAATAGAAGCCCGAAAATACATGCCCATTACCCGGCGTTCGATAAAGTTAATTCATCCATTAGTGAAATGTTCCGCCGGCAAAAAAAAAACTTGACATTAGATACCACGTTGTGGTATCTAATGTCAAATTGTTTTTCGGGCTCCCGATAAAAGCATGTCGGGAGGAGAAAAAGGTTTCAGAATTTTTTATGCTGCCTTTCCAGTTAAAAATGAATTTATTGTATAGGAACTTCTTTTTTGGACACGGATATACACAGCACGGCAAAGCCGCAATCAAAAGAAATCACCCCCTCCCTGCCCTCCCCCCTCGAGGGAGGGATAGGGTGGGGGGGATTGCTTAACAAAATTTAAAGAATTTGCACGTTAGTAGTACAGATTATCAGGATAAACAAAGAAATAATTATCTGCGGTTATCTGCGTAAATCTGCGTCCTATTAAATTTTAAAAAATCTCTTTTGTAATGGAGGTGAAAAGTGAAAAGATTCTTTCTTTTAGTATTTTTATTGGGAGGGCTCCTGCTGGCATCCATTGCCCTGGGGAGAATTGGCGGGGGAGATATTAAATATACCGTAAAGCGGGTGGGGGAGGTCACCTTCAGTCATGACACTCATGTTGAGGCCATGGGCTTTAATTGCACGGAGTGCCACCCCATTACCTTTGTCACCAAAGAACAACACAAGGTGGCCAAAATGATCCACCGGCGGCAATCGCAATCCTGCGGAAAATGCCATGACGGCAAGCAGGCTTTTGATTTACGGGGGAATTGTTATATCTGCCATAACAGGGAGGTAAAATAAGATGTTAGAGGGGCGAGATGAGTTGACCATCATTCAAGAAGATATTAAACGCGCTTTAAGCAGGGGGAACGCCAGATGGGCCATGCTCATTGACCTTAGACGTTGCATTCTCTGCCACGCCTGCACGGCTGGATGCATAGCTGAACAGAAAAGCCCTCCGGGAATTATTTACCGGCCGGTTTATGAAGAAGAGATGGGAAAGTTTCCGAATGTAAAAAGAAGATTTACGCCCAGGCCTTGTTTGCAGTGTGATGATCCTCCTTGTGTTGAGGCCTGCCCAAATAAGGGAGAGGACAAGGCCACATGGAAAAGCACAAAGGAAGTCAGCGCCGGGATTGTCATGATCAATTATGACCAATGCATTGGTTGCGGGCGCTGCGTCGTGGCCTGTCCTTATAAGGCCAGGAACATGGACGGCGGCGAATTTTACACGGAAGGGACCCCCAAAGTCGAAGAATATGAAAAAGCGCCAACCTGGGAATACAGCAAAAAATGGCCTCGGCAAAAACACCATATACCTTATGGCACCGCCAGAAAGTGCCATTTTTGTGTGCACCGCTTAAAAAGCAAAATGGTCCCCATGTGCGTCAGCACCTGTATTGCCAGGGCGAACTATTTTGGAGACTTAGAAGATAAGGAAAGTCTCCTTTATAAAATGATGCAAGGAAACAAAGTTAAAGTATTGCAGGCGATTAGGGCCAAAGGAGAGCCAAAGGATAAGGCAGTAAAGATTAAAAATGAAGCGCTTCGCGGGAAGAGCCCTCAAGATATTGCCAAAATGATAGGCTATCCGGGCCGTATTCCGGTCTTTGCCGATTCATCAAAAACTAAACCGCGGGTTTACTATATAATGCCTTAAAGGGGGGTCAGAATAATGGAGGGAAGAAAGAATAACGGCAATGAGCTAAGCAGAAGGGATTTTCTTAAATGCTCCGCAGTGCTTGGCGGAGTCCTGCTTACTTCGCAGATGGAGTGGGCCACTGATTTGATGAAAAGGGCTGAGGCCGGGCAGCTTACTCCGGAAGAAGAGTATGAATTGATCCGGGCGGAAAATACCCTTTATACGATATGCCTGCAGTGCAATACCGGCTGTGGAATTAAAGTCAAACTCTTCCGCAAGAACCAATCGGCGGTTGCCCTGAAAATAGACGGGAATCCCTATGACCCCTTTGTCTCCGTTCCGCACCTGCCTCACAAATCTTCACCCTTTGAAGTCAATACCATCGACATGGCCATCTGCCCCAAGGGGCAAGCCGGGCTGCAAACAGCTTATGATCCATACCGGCTCACCAAGGTGCTAAAGAGGGCAGGGAAAAGGGGCGAAGGGAAGTGGATGACCGTCCCTTTTGACCAGGCCATCGAAGAAATTGTGAACGGCGGCCTGCTCTTTAAGCATGTACCGGGAGAAGAGAATCGGAACGTGGAAGGGCTAAAGGATATTTGTGTCTTGCAAGACCCTAAAATCATCAAGGCCCTCTCCGATGATCTGGCTGCCATCCGCAGGGCCAAGACGCCGGAAGAAAAGAAGGCCGCAGTAGAAGCCTATAAGAGAAAACATGCTGTTAATCTCCAGTACCTGATCGATCCCGACCATCCGGACCTCGGCCCGAAGAACAACCAACTGGTTTATGGCTGGGGAAGAAAAAAAGGAGGGCGGAGCCAGTTCGCTGCCCGGTTCTTCGGGAATGCTTTGGGAACAACCAACCTCAACGGACATACCACTGTCTGCCAGGGTTCCCTCTACTTTGCCGGAAAGGCGATGAGCGAGCAGTACCAGGAAGGGTCCTGGAAGGGAGGGGAAAAATTTTACTGGCAGACCGAAATTGAAAGCGCTGAGTTTATCCTTTTCGCAGGAGCTAATCTTTTTGACGGCAATTACGGGCCTCCCAACCGGGCGGCCAGGCTGATGCCCAAAATCACTTCAGGAGAGACGAAGATCGCCGTGGTCGACCCGCGTTTTTCCAAGCTTGCTTCCAAAGCCTGGAAGTACCTGCCGGTGAATCCCGGAACAGACGGAGCCATGGCCCTGGCCATGATTCAGTGGATCATTAAAAATCAACGCTTCAACTCGGCATATCTGGCCAATGCCAACAAGGCCGCAGCGAAAACGGGTAATGAACCCACCTGGTGCAATGCCGCCTGGCTGGTAAAAATCAAAGATGGAAAACCCGATGCTTTCCTTCGGGCTTCCGAGATCGGGCTGGCCCCCAAAGAAGTCCGGAAAACCAAGGACGGCAAGGAGTTTGAATTCGAATACATGGTCGTCCTCAAGGACGGAAAACCGCAAAAGGTCGATCCCAATGATGAAAAGGAAGCCGTAAAGGGTGACCTTTTAATTAATGCAAAATTGCCAACCCCCGATGGGAAGGAAATCCAGGTTAAATCATCTCTGCAGATACTGGCCGACTCAGCCAGCGAAAAGTCCATGGAAGAATGGTCAAAGATCTGCGGCATCCCCGTGAAAGACATCGAAGAATTAGCCCGGGAGTTCACGGCGCATGGAAGAAAGGCTTCGGTGGACATTCACCGCGGCGTATCCCAGCACACTAACGGGTTTTTCAACGTGACCGCTTTTTACAATATGGCCCTGCTGATCGGGAACTTTGACTACCGGGGCGGATTGATTGCCCCCGCCACCTTCAACATAGCGGGGGGGAAGGAAGGGCAGCCCTTTAACTTCAGCGCGCTCCATCCCGGCAGGATCTCGAACTTCGGCATCAGCATCATCCGCCACGATGTCAAGTATGAGGATACAACTGTTTTTACCGGTTATCCGGCCAAGAGGAACTGGTGGCCTCTGGCGTCGGACGTATATCAGGAGATCATCCCTTCCATGGGGGATGCCTACCCTTATCCAATAAAAGCCTACTTCCTTTATATGGGGGCTCCGAATTATGCTTTGCCCGCAGGACATACCACCCATGAAATCCTGGTGAACACGGCGCAGATTCCCCTATTCGTTACCTGGGATATTCTGGTCGGCTCCACCAGCATGTATGCGGATTATATTTTTCCGGATTTGAGTTACTTAGAGAGATGGGAATTTCAGGGGTCGCACCCGAACATTCCAGTAAGGATTCAAGGGGTGAGAAATCCGGTGATTGCCCCCATTCCCGAGTCGGTAAAAGCCTTCGGGGAGGAGATGCCCATCAGTTATGAGTCTGTAATGCTGGCCATAGCCGAAAAGATGAAACTTCCGGGCTTTGGTAAAGATGGTTTTGGCCCGGGGATGGATTTCAATAGTCCGGAGGATTTTTACCTGAAGATGGTAGCAAACTTGGCAACCGATGGAAAACCTGTGCCCGATGCCGATGATAAAGAAGTGGAGCTCTTTCTAAAATCGAGGATCCATCTGCCCAAGAGCGTATTCAATCCTGAAAGGTGGGTAAAGGCCTGCGGCGAAGCCAACTGGAGAAAGGTGGTCTATCTACTCAACCGCGGCGGGAGGTATCAGGATTATGCGGAGGCCTTCAAAGGGGATCAAGTAGCCAACAGGTATGGCCGACAGATCAACATGTACCAGGAAAAGACCGCTAAAACCAAAAATGCCTTCACGGGAAAACCCAACCCGGGTTACGCCCTCTATGTGCCTATTCAATCATCCCTGGGCAAGCCCCTGGAAGCGGACGGCCTGACCGGCGATCTTCATCTCTTGACCCAGCGGGACATTGCCCATTGTAAATCGCGGACCATTCCTAATTACTGGTTGTTGGCCATCTCCCCTGACAATGGGATAATCATCAATAAAACGGATGCGGATCGGTTGGGCCTTAAAGAAGGAGATCGGGTAAAAGTGGTTTCGGCCACCAACCCGGAGGGGGTGTGGGACTTTAAGAATGGAATAAAAAAACCGATGATCGGCAGAGTTCAGGTTACCCAGACGATCAAACCTGGCGTAGTTACCTTTACGCTGGGGCACGGACACTGGGCGACTGGAGCTTCGGATGTAGTGATTGATGGAAAGGTCATCAAAGGTGATCCGCGGAGGGCCACCGGGGTCCATCTCAACGCGGCCATGTGGATCGATCCTTACCTCAAAAATACTTCCTTACAAGATCCTGTGGGGGGAAGCGTGGTGTTCTATGACTCGAAGATCAAGTTGATCAAAGTCTGATTGGTCCATTGGGAATCTCCCTACTAATTTCCTGCTCGGGCCTCTCGGCAAAAAATAGGTTAACTGCCAGAGGCCCATTTTTCTCTTCTCCTGCCTTAAGAAAAAAATCAGCAAAAGGTTGCGCAATACACTTGACAAAAAGGGAGTTTACCATTATTTTTAGTATAAATTTTTAAAGGGGAGATTTGTCTACCGAGGGCTTTCTCGGCAATTCGTTTTTCGCCAAACCCTCTTGGGAACGTCTTAAAAATTAAAACTTTAAATTATTTTGAGGAGGTAGAACATGGTTCGGGAAAGTTTATTTAGAGGGAATTTGTTAACTTTGACTATTGGGGCCTTGATTTGTTTGCTTGTCTTACCGGCTGCGCTGACAGCCCAGGAAAAAGAGAAGGATACCAGGCCGGAAAGGGGGATGGCCATATACACGGAATACTCCGGGATATTCGTTGGGCCGGGTGAGGCTGTAAGGATGGAGTTAACCGTGGAAAACAAGGGGAAGACCGATGAAAATATCGCCTTGAAAATATCCGCGATCCCCAAAGGCTGGAAAGCCTCGCTCAAAGCCCCGAACTACACGGTCAATGCCATGCCCGTTCCCGGGGGGAAAACCAAAACCCTGACTTTTTCGGCAGAGCCGGACAAGGGGATCAAGCCCGGCAGCTATCCCTTCCAGATCGATGCTCAAACCGAAGATGGAAAGTTTAGCTCATCCCAAAAAATCAATGTCACCGTCCGCGAAAAATCAGAGATTGCCGATGAAATCCTGGTGACCACTTCCTACCCCGTGCTTCAGGGACAGACCGATGCCCGATTTGAGTTTTCCCTCGAGGTGACCAATAAAAGCGAGAGCGATAAGAATTTTAACCTTTCCGCCCAGGCTCCGCCGAAATGGGAAGTGAATTTCAAGCCGGCTTACGAGCAGAAGCAGATTTCCAGCTTCCGGGTAAAAGGAGGCCAGAGCCAGACTGTAGCCGTCGAAGTCACCCCTCCTAAAGATGCCACCGCCGCGAACTTTCCCATTACGGTCTGGATCGCCTCTGGCGAGAAAAAGGCCGAAGCTAAACTAACCGTTATTCTCACGGGAATCTACAAGCTCGACGCCGGAACTCCCACCGGACTCCTCTCCCTGGAGGCCTTTGCCGGTAAACCGGCCATTATGTCCCTTTTTGTAAAGAATAACGGCTCAGCCGTTAACCGCAACATTAACTTCAGTTCCTTCAAGCCGGAAAACTGGAAAGTGGAATTCAAGCCGGAGAAGATCGACGCTCTGGAACCCGGGGCCCTGAAACAGGTGGAAATCACCATTTCGCCATTTGGCCAAGCACTGGTCGGAGATTATTCAGTGGCTCTTTCGGTTGATGGAGAGAAGGGCAGCAGCAAGACAGTGGAGATGCGGGTGTCCGTAAAAACCTCTGCGGCCTGGGGCTGGATCGGAATCATTATTATTGTGGCGGTCATTGCCGGTCTGGGCGGGATATTCTACTGGCTGGGGAGGCGGTAAGATGAATGGGCCGAATGTCATCGAAACCCAGGACCTGACTAAGGTTTACGGCGAACAGGTCGCCGTGGACCACCTTAACATCAATATCAACCAGGGAGAAGTGTTCGGCTTCCTGGGTCCCAACGGCGCGGGCAAAACGACCACTTTGCTCATGCTTTTAGGGCTTAGTGAGCCTACCTCCGGTAAGGCCAGGGTATGTGGATTTGACCCCACCCGCGAAGCCCTTAAAGTAAAAAGATTGGTGGGCTACTTGCCGGAGAATGTCGGGTTCTATGACGATATGAATGCCGTCCAGAATTTATTGTACATCAGCCGGTTGAACGGGATTCCCGATGACCTGGCCAGCATTAAGATCAAGGAACTTTTAAAAGTGGTTGACCTGGAAGTGGACCCCAGAAAGAAAGTGGGAGAATACTCCCGGGGAATGAGACAGCGTCTGGGGATTGCCGAGGTCCTTATCAAGGATCCTCAGGCGGTTTTCCTGGATGAGCCTACGCTGGGGCTCGACCCGGACGGATCGCTGCAGATGCTGGATTTGATTCGATCCCTAAGCCAGGATAAAAAGATCACGGTCTTTTTTTCTTCCCACCTCCTGGACCAGGTTCAAAAAATTAGCCACCGCGTAGGGATTATGATCAAGGGTCAAATGGTGGCCGTAGGCCGAATCGAAGACCTGGCCAAAGAGAAACTCGGAGTAGGGCCGGAGAAATATACTTTGGAAGAGGTCTACATGAAGTATTTCAAGGAGGGTTTGTTGTGAAGGGACTAATCACCATATGCCGGAAGGAATTGGCCGACCATTTCAGCAGCACGCGCTTCATCCTGCTCTTTTATTTGATCCTGATGGTCAGCCTGGTAACGGCTTTCATCGTTGGATCGGGGCTGCGGGATGAGCTAAAAGATGTGGCCAAACCCACCTTTGTTTTTTTGATGCTCTTTACATCGCCGGGGAAACTATTTTCCCTGATTCAGTTCATTGCCATCTTCGGCCCCCTTTTGGGGATTGTTCTGGGTTTTGATGCCGTCAACCGGGAGCGCAGCGCCCGCACGCTAAGCAAACTGGTCTCCCAGCCCATCTACCGGGATTCGGTCATTAACGGAAAGTTCCTGGCCGGGTTGATCACGATTTCCATCATGTTGGTGTCGATCGTTTTAATTATTTCCGGCCTTGGCCTGTTGCTTATCGGGGTGGTTCCCGGGCCGGAGGAAATCTCGCGCCTGTTCATCTATTTAGTGATCAGCATTTTCTACATTGCTTTCTGGCTGGGGATTTCCATTCTGTTCTCCGTGGGATTCCGCAGCGTGGCCACTTCCGCTCTGGCCGCCATTGCCTGCTGGATTTTCTTCTCCTTTTTCGTAGCCATGGGGGCCAGTGTGATGGCCGACGCGATCTCTCCCGTCGATCAAGCCAGGGCCTCAATAAATCCTGAATTGCTGATCAAGCATGAACAAACCCGCAAGATAATTTCCCTGGTTTCACCGATGACCCTTTACAGCGAGGCCACAACCATCATCCTGGACCCCCTGAGAAAAACTACCCAGTCGATACTTTTGATGGGGCCGATGGAAAGATTATCTATCTCCCGGTTTCAAAGCCCACTGCCTCTATCCGAAAGTGTTTACATAGTCTTCCCTCATCTCATCTCGTTGATGGCCATTACGCTGGTTTGCTTTGCCATCTCCTACACAGTTTTCATGCGCCAGGAGGTTAGGTCCACCTGAGTAACGGCCATACGCCAAAGGAAACGGAGAGCTCAACAATCTTCTGCTGCATGCCCAGGGCCCGGTAAATTTTTTTGATCACCAGGCCCCTGGCTTGATCCAGGTTTCCCCTGCTTCCAAAGCCCTTTATATATAAATCCCCAAACACCTTCACTTTGGTAGTAGTCGCCCTTGGCGAACCAAGTTAATATTTAAATCTCCATGATTTCATATTTTTTTGTGTTACTTTCCCTAAGCAAGGTTTTAAAAAATCTGCGACTGATGTGTCCTCTGTCGCTGATTTAAAACTTTGGACCCTGTATTCAGGAGTTAGGTGCTTTTTTGATTACGAGTGGCTGGCAATCAAAAAAATTGACTTTTGCAAACCATTAATATATAAAACTTGGGTAACTATTTAGAAATATCCGGAAGACTGCAGTAAAAAATAATCTGCTCCCTTTTGCCCCAAATGAAATTTTACCCTTCTATACTTAGTTATTTATTTGATAGCAAAAGCACCAAGCGAAATATCCGCTTACTTCTTAAATTTTTGCTGGTCCTGGGAATTTTGGTGTCCACCTATAGCATCATTTTTCATTTTCTCATGGCCGCGGAGGGTAAGGAACATTCATGGATTACCGGGTTTTACTGGACCCTCGTGGTGATGTCAACCCTGGGTTTCGGCGACATCACTTTCACGGAGGACCTTGGCCGGGCTTTTTCTATTCTTGTGCTTCTTTCTGGAGTTGTTTTTCTTCTAATACTGTTCCCGTTTACATTTATTAAGTTCTTTTTTGGGCCTTGGATCGAGGCGGAATCTAAGAAGCGGACTCCGCGCGAACTGCCACCGGAAACAGAGAACCACATCATTATGACTTGCTATGATTCGGTAACCAGGGCCTTAATAGAGAAACTGAATAATTACAAACGGGACTATATTGTGATTGTGGAGGATTTTCAGCGAGCCTTAGAATTATATGATACGGGAATTCGGGTGGCGGTGGGAAGCATCGACGACCCCGAAACCTACCGAAAGATGCGCGTCGATAACGCGGCTCTGGTAGTAGCCACCAACAGCGATGAAATGAATACGAACATTACCTTCACCGTTCGGGAGTTAAACGAGCGGGTTCCCATTATCACTACAGCGGATTCTCCCTATTCGGTTGATATTTTAAACATGGCCGGAAGTTCACGGGTGATGCGGTTATATGATATCTTGGGCCGTTCATTGGCAGGATGGACGATGGGCGGCGACTGCAGCGCCAACGTAATCGGTCGTTTTGACGATTTAATTATTGCCGAGACACCTGCCATCGGCACTCCCCTGGTTGGAAAAACTTTGGCGGAGAGCAAGTTGCGCGAAAATTATGGGGTCACTGTTGTGGGAATCTGGAAAAGGGGAAAGTTTGAAATTCCCACACCCGAAACTCTGATCGATCGTACAAGTGTATTGGTATTGGCGGGCTCAGAGAAACAGCTAACAGCCTATGACGATGTTTACTCATTTTACCATATTTGCAGCCACGCCGGAGATCCGGTGATTATCATCGGGGGGGGGCGCGTGGGACAGACTATCGCTGATAGGTTTCAGGAAAGGGGGATCCCCTATCTAATCATTGAAAAAAATCCAAGAAAGGCACAGGAAAAAGGACATTATGTGCTGGGCGATGCTGCCGACATTAGCACATTGAAAAAAGCTTGGATTGAAAAGGCGCCGGCAGCGCTGATCACTTCCCATGATGACGCCACGAACATCTATCTAACGAAGTATTTAAGAAGTCTAAGACCGGATATGCAGATCATTAGCCGAGCGAACCTGGATCGAAATGTTTCCACCTTGCATCGCGCCGGCGCCGATTTTGTAATGTCCTATTCCTCCCTGGGCGCTAATGCCATTTTCAACTTCCTCGAAAATGAAGATACCCTGATGCTGGCCGAAGGATTGAATATTTTCCATCTGCGAGCACCCAGGTCGCTTGAGGGTAAAACCCTGGCTCGCTCGCGGATCCGGGAAGAAAGTGAGTGTACGGTGATTGCCCTGAAGGTTGACGGCCTTATGTCAATCAATCCTGATCCACATATTCCAATTAAAGAGAATGCCGAAATGATATTGGTCGGCACTTATGAGGGCGAACGGAAATTTATGCGAGCGTTTGGATCATGATCTCCCTTCATGGGTGCAAAGCGAGATAAAAACATAATCAAGATGCTTCGAGAGGGATGATGCGGAACCGGGAAACGTCCACCAGCCCTTTATCCGTTATCTTTAATTCCGGAATTACGGGCAGAGTCAGGAAGGATAGGGTCAGAAAAGGATTCGCCGGCATGGCGCGGATTTCCCTCCCGGCCTCATTCAGTTGCGCCAATTTCAAAGCCACCACTTCGGATGTCTCCCGGGACATGAGACCGGCAATGGGCAAAGAAAGAGAGGCTTTAACTTCCCCCTGATCTACCACTACAAACCCCCCTTGCATTTTCTGGATTTCCTCGACGGCCCTCCTCATATCCTCATCGCTTACTCCAACGACTACAATGTTGTGGGAATCATGGGCGACGGAAGTCGCTAAGGCGCCGCGTTTTAGGCCCAATCCTTTCACCAGGCCGATACCGACATTTCAAGAAGCTTTATGCGGTTCGATGACCGCGATCTTCAGAATATCCAGTTCAGGGTCGGAGATAACTTTCCCGTGGTTATTTGTTTTGACTGGCAAGATCAGCTTTTCAGTCAGGATCTGGTCGGGAACAATACCAATGACCCAAGCCTTCTCGGTCTTCAATTCCAGGGAGAAAGACGATTCATCCAGGGGTTTAATTTTAACTGACCGCAAAACTTTCGGGCTAAACCCGAAAGAAAAAAGAGGGTAAGCTTTGCCTTCGCGGGCGACAACCTTCCCTCCTTTAATGGTCAATCTAACCTGAAAATGGTTCAGGTCGGAGACCACCGCCAGGTCAGCCAGACGACCAGGGGCAATGGCTCCGCGGTCTCTCAGGCCAAAGCGTTCCGAAGGGTTCAGGGTAACCATCTGTATGGCTGTCGCCGGATCAAGCCCCAGAGAAACGGCCAGGCGGAGCAGGTGGTCGATATCCCCTTTGTGGATGAGGTCATAGGATTCCAGATCGTCCAGAACAAAAAGGGAGCGGTGAGAATTTTGGGGTGTGATTGCCGGGAGAAGGTCCCGCAAGTTCTTGGCGGCTGATCCTTCGCGGATCATCAGCCACATTCCCAGCCGGAGTTTTTCCTCAGCCTCCGCTCTTCCCACGGATTCATGGTCTGATTCCATCCCTGAGGCAACGTAGGCATTTAACCCTTTTTCCGATAGAAGGGGAGCGTGGCCGTCGATGGGCTTTCCTTGTTTTTTAGCCGTTTCAATTTTTTTTAGAACTTCAGGATGCTTTTGTAATACGCCGGGGAAGTTCATCACCTCAGCCAGCCCGATGACCCGGGGTTTTTTCAGAAGCGTTTCGATATCTTTGGCCAAAAGGGCTGCCCCGGATGTCTCCAGTGGGGTAGCCGGCACGCAGGAAGGAGCCATGAAAAAGAAATCCAGAGGAAGAGATTTGCTGGAATCGATAAGAGCCTGAATGCCTGGAATGCCCAGGACGTTGGCAATTTCATGCGGGTCGAGAATAACAGTAGTTGTCCCGTGAATTAGGGCCAGGCGGGCGTACTCTGCTGGCGTCAAAAGGGAGCTTTCCAGGTGCAAGTGCCCGTTAACAAAACCGGGGAGGAGAAAGAGCCCATTTAGGTGAAGGGTTTCTTTCCCGTCGTTGTAATAGTCTCCTAGACCAGCGATCCATTCCCCGGCGATGGCCACGTTGGCCGGATAAATTTCCCCGGTGAAAACATTGACCACCCGTGCGCCTTGCAACAGGAGGTCCGCCGGCACATCTCCCTTGGCAACGTCGATCAGATGGTTCAATGAGCCTCCCGAAGAAATATTTGCCACAGAGGGCACAGTGCGGCGTAGCCGCAACCAAAAGAAAGCATTTAGCTTGTAGCCAAAATAATTCTTAATAGAATTTCAAGATTTTACACGTTAGTAATACCGACGCATTAAATAACCTGTCATTGCGAGGAGTGGAACGACGAAGCAATCCCATGAAGAATGAGATTGCCGCGCCCCTTGGGCTCGCAATGACTTGTAAAGACATTTATTACGCTCGTATTAGTACAGAGAGATAAAAAAATTAAAGATTAAAAATAAAAAAAGATTTTCTATTTTTTATTATATTGCGATTCATTTTATCTCTGTGATCTCTGTGCCCTCTATGGCTAATGGTTTTTGGTTGCGGCTCTGCCGCGCTGTGTTCTCTGTGGTGAAAAAATTTTATTTCATCTCGACCACGATCTCCGGTTTGTGGAGGATGGTTTCGTGGACGAAACAGGCCTCAGCCATGCGCAGGAGCCCCTTTTTTTCTGTTTCCGGAATAGGGTGAGGATAATGAATTTCGGCTTTGATCGAGCCGATGCGCCAGGGGTCTTTAACTACGGTCCAATCCAAGAGCACTTTCAACCCTTCTGTAGGAAGATTGTGCCTTTGACAAAACCTGACAGCATAGACCCCGATACATGTGCCTATGGAAGCAATAAAAAGTTCCGCCGGGGTCATGGCTTTGTCCGTTCCACCCTCAGGCTGGTGTTGATCGGTGAACACTTCATGCCCGCCACAGATGGCTTTGAACAAAAAACCTTCTTGCAAATTCACTTCCAGTTTCATGGTTATTCTCCGATTGGTTTTTAATCAATTTTAACAGGATGACAATTTAAAAGGAAGAGAGGAATACAAAAAATAGAAAAAAGCTGGACTTTTTCCCTTAATTTTTGTATCCTGAGACTGAGAGCCTCTTGCAAAAGTATTTTTTTGTGGTTCGACAAGCTCACCACGAACGGAAAAACTAAATAATTTCAACCTAAGCCCGTTCACCCTGAGCCTGTCGAAGGGTAAATTACGGACTTTTGCAAGAAGCACATGAATTATAGTTTAAATTTTTTTTCAACTTTAGTCCGCCTCAGGCGGATCACTTTAGACGCTGTCTTAAAGTGGGCGGTTAGCTCAGATGGTTAGAGCGCCGGTCTCACATACCGGAGGTCGATGGTTCAAATCCATTACCGCCTACCAAAATTAAAAAGGGGTTATGGGATAAACATCCATAACCCCTTTTTCTTTTCATCCATGCAGCCCCACAATAGCTCCACACTTT
>VGSF01000063.1 GCA_016875165.1 Deltaproteobacteria bacterium | reverse complement strand
GGATTCCGGTTTTCACCGGAGTGACGACTTTTTACGAGATCATCACTTTTGTTTAATCGAAAAAAAATCTCTATTCGCGCCTGCGAAAAACTAAAAGCTTATCCTTAAATAGTCGTGGTTTTAAATTTCCCTTTGAAAAGGGGGACATAGGGGGATTTGATTTGGGATTTCCGAGCAAAATCCCCCCTCGCCCCCCTTTGCAAAGGGGGGAATTCTATTTACGGACAAGTTCTAAGGCTATTGTCTCTGGTTTGCATTAAGCCTTCTTCCAAATGATAGTAAATCACAATTCTCTATCCACAATCAATCCTTTCGTTATTTTTGTGACATCCCAACATTTAATTCTGGCCTGTGGCTTTAGCACGCGTGGATGGGGTCTTTGTCAGTCACAGACATATTTTGTCCGGTTTTGCTTTGGCCTCAGTGAATACATCCCAGACACATCTTCCCGAATCAATCTTGCACCGCAGCTGCGAATACAGCCGAGCATCTCAAAGATTGAGGAGTTTCATTATTCGGCCTCCTCGCGCTACTCTTAAATTTGCCCTGATCGGGGCTTAGGCCGGCCTTCCGCGAGTTCATTGGTCAGATCGGTATCGGAGTATTAATTTGCACCGAGGATGAAGCCGCCAGGCTCCATCCGGGAAAGGATAACGGCCGCCTATTTCACGTTCAGATTATTCTTTACGGATTTGACCCCTTTGACGCTACTCGCGATTTCACCCGCTTTATCAATGGCCTTTTGAGAATCAACGAAGCCGCTCAGTTGAACGGTGCCCTTGTAAGTTTCCACACTGATCGCGAATGACTTGAGAAAATCATCAGCGGCAAGCAACGATTTTATCTTGGTCGTGATGACCGAATCGTCAACGTATTCACCTGTACTTTCACGTGTGCGTGTCGATGCACAGGCCACAAAGGTGGCGATCAGCATAAGAAGCACTAAACAGTGGATAATGATATTTCTTTTTTTCATAGCGGCAAAAGTTGCATCGCTGGCATCCCTTCTCCGTCCTTATGGAGCTGATCAGGGAAGAGATCGTCTGGGACAGCTCCTTGCGCTTTTCAGCAAGAACCCTCATTCGGATGATGACCAGGATCATGCAAATCGTGTCTGCAAACGGCCTGCCAACAACCGGGGAAAGGCAGGAGTTTGGAATCATCCTTTTATTACAGGTGATTAGATTAATAGGAGAGCGCAGTAGACAAGGTTGAAACGATTTGTTTGATCTCAATAGTTGGTGGAACCTCCATATATTGAGGTAACCTTTGAGGGGAGCCAGCCAGCTTAATCTGACTCCTTGATCTCCGGCCGGACTATCCCGAGCTTATGCATCCTCGCTCTCAAGGTACTCGGATGAAGACCCAGGATCGCTGCGGCCCCGTCCTTTCCCTCGATGCGCCATCTAGTTTCCGAAAGGGTTTTAAGAATTTGGTTTTGCTCCATCTCTTCCAGGGTTCTCATGGTGGATGACAGTGGGAGGGATTAAATCTCCAGTTTATCTGCCAGTTGCAAGACCGGCCCGGGGCAAAAGATCACGGCCCGTTCAAGGACACTTTCCAACTCCCGGACGTTCCCGGGCCACGGGTAATCCTGCAGGGCCTTCATCGTCTCCTTCTGGATCGACTTGATCTGTTTCCCCAATTTCCTGGCATATCGCTCTATGAAGGCCTGGACCAACAAAGGGATGTCTTCTTTCCGCTGCCGTAATGGAGGTATGGTGATACTGTCACTCCTGCGAAAGCAGGAGTCCAGAACTGCTTGAATTTACTGGATTCCGGCGCCTGCCCCGGACACGATCCGGGGTTCGCCGGAATGGCATAATGAAGGGAATTCTGACTTTTTACGAGTTCACCAAAGTTGATGGTTTCGTAAAAAGTCCCGTTTTCGTCATTGGAGGAGTTCCGCCACTGCAATACGACGAAGCAATCCCGTATTTTCAATTACTTATAAAAACGAGATTGCTTCGCTTTCGCTCGCAATGACTATTCTACCGACTTTTTACGAGATCATCAAGGTTTACGGCTCGCCCCTTATAATGCGGGATGAATAGCGACCTCTGCCTCGCCCGAACCAGCGCGCGGCTGCCCGAACAGAAGGCAATCAGGACCTATTTACTGAAAGCTCGTCATCCGATCTGAATACGAGGATGGCCAATGAAAAGCCGCCCTCCAACAGGAGGGAGCCTTTCCCGGCTACTTACAGTTTGACAACATTGATCGCTCTGGGGCCTTTGGGGCCCGCTTCAGTATCAAAACTGACCTTGTCGCCTTCGGCAAGGCTCTAAAAACCATCGCCTTGGATGGACGTATGGTGGACAAAAGCTTCACTTCCGTTGTCATTGGCAATAAAGCCAAATCCTTTGCTGCTGTTAAACCATTTTACAGTTCCTTGGGCCATTTCTTTTATCTCCTTAATTCATAATATAAAATCTCAGAAGGTCTCACCAAAAAAAAGGCCACAAAGTCAAAAGTCTTTGTGGCCTCTATAATCGCAAAAACTTCTAAAATCCTGAATTAGAATTAGGGTACCATGTTTTCGATACGTTCGTCAAGGGGAAAAATATTTCTTCCCCGCTTCTGCCCACGGCTACCAATTCCTTTTTACACTTATAACAAACAACGTTCCCTTTTTAAAAAAAATGTAACACTTTAGCTCTTTGAAAAAAGGTGTGTTGTAAAGGCCAAGGAATTCCAGGGGCCGGGGGCCAGATCGGAACGCTTGGAATCATAAGGCGCTTATTTCTCCGCATATGGGGCGGGCAAGAACCCTCGCCTCCTCCGGAGGAAAATATCTTTTGTCCTCGTGGCCAAGCGGAAACCCAACCGATGCTTCCGGCGCGTTCCGCTCTAACCCCCGGCCCTCAACAAAGGCTTTTATACCATTTTTTCAAATCGCTAAACTGTTACAAAAAAATCAATTGTCCAGATGTTTCAAAACTGGAACTTTGAGGAACGGAACTCCTTCTTCTTTCAGAATTTTCTCTTCATCGGGAAGGGCCACTCCTTTGATATTTCTTTTTTCCGCCTCTCCCAGGTGGATTTTCAGGGCCTCCTTGGCAAAATCCAACCCCACATCCTCAAAATTCTTATTGACATATTCCGTAATAACCTGAAGGGCTTGGTAGGCTTGGTGGGGGTCAATTTTTCCCTCTTTTTTCTCCTCTTTTTTATCACTGTATTTCTTTATGGCAAAGGTGGAGAAGGCCTTTTCCACATGGTTATCATTACAAACGGGGCAGTGGATGATGCCAAAAGACCTCTTTTCCTCAAAAGAGTCGCTATTCTTGAACCAGGACTCGAATTTGTGCCCGTTGGAACATATGAGATCAAAAGCGATCATTAGATAAAGATTCCTCCAACCTAATTAGGATAAAGCTTGCATTACGGAACAGATTATTATTTAACAATTTATCACATGCTTGTGAGTTTTGGCAAACCATATTATCGCTTGCCACCCCCCCAGTTTTTAGTTAGGGCCCAGACCCTGGTCCAGGGTAAGCAGAAGGATGAAAGTCCCGTGGGCTGTGGAATTATTGGCAGGTCATCACGGCAAATCTGATCCAGAATAGATCTTTAATCAAAAAATAAAGAATAAAGAGAGCTTCTTGCAAAAGTCCGTTATTTACCCTTCGACAGGCTCAGGGTGAACGGGCTTAGGTTGAAATTATTTAGTTTTTCCGTTCGTGGTGAGCTTGTCGAACCACAAAAAAATACTTTTGCAAGAGGCTCAAGATAAAGAATTAGGGACATAAAAGGAGGCTTGATCGAAGAGGAGGAAGAAAAAATCAATATTCATGTTTGTTTTTTGCTGTTGGGCGTAGGCTTTTATCCTCCATCCAGTAAGGCGTATAAATCTACTTTATCTCCTGGCGACAAAACCAGGTTTTTCTTTGCGGCTTCACCATTTACTGCCATAATGCCCAATTGATCGATATTTTTTGAAAGAACCATCTGCGATAGCTCTCCCAGGGTTATACCTCTGGGCAGTTCAATTTTAAAAGGTCTCCCGAGTTCATACCCTTCTACGAGCTCCCGAGAGGGTATGAAAGATCGAACCATTACGATAATTATATCCTGGTTTTTTATCATGTCTTTTTTGGGGAAAAATTTAGATGTGCGAGAGCCCAAGTGATATCCAACTCGACCAGCCTGGCCATTGTAGGTATCCCATGTTCATCCCAACCCATCATCTGGAAATAAAGTTTTTGCGCTTCAGATAATTTGCCGGGATCTACCGTGACTCCTTTCAAATTTCCTCCTCTCTGAGAGACGCCGAAACGCCGAGGCAGAGCATCTTCGGCAGGGGTGAATCCTTCACGAACATTAAAGATTTTAGCCAGGGTGATTCCCCGTTCGACCGTTTTCATCAGCCGCCAGTAGCTCATGGGCCAGCCGGTTACGGCTTCTACGGCATCCAAGATTTGTTTTGAACTGTAAGGAACCAATACGCACATACCAAGATAATTTGGCAAATGCCTCCAGAGGCCGAACTGATAAACCAAACGCGCTTTGCGGGGACTTAATTCAATGCTGGGTATGGATTCATTCACATCGATGGCCGCCCACTCCTCAAATTGTGGTCCTTTTTCCAATAAAGTATCATGGACACCCGAACAATGATCTGCTCCAGCGGGATGGACGCTGTAATGGAGCCCCATTCCCTGTTTTAGACGGGGATCATGCATGGGAACTTCCAATCCTTTAACATGGATGGCAAATTCCTCGGATCCACGCCCGATCTGCTTTGCTGCCAGCCTGGAGCCTCCGGAAAGCAAAGCCCCCAACCCTTGCTTTTGAACTATCTGTTCTAACATTTTCAGCATGGCATCTTCTTTTCCAAAACGTAATTCAATGCCTTCCGTATCCTTTGTATTAAGGATCCCTTTTTCAAAACATTCCATGGCAAAAGAAATCGTGACGCCCGCTGATATGGTGTCGATCCCGTTCCGATTGCAGATCTCATGGGCTTTGCAGATGGCTTTAGGATCCGAGATTCCGCAATTCGAGCCAAAAGAGGCCAGCGTTTCATATTCCGGACCCCCGTAGATCGGATCTACGAAATATGGGCTACCAACTGTAACTCTTTTTTTACAGCGGAGGGGACAGGCATAGCATCCGTACATTTCTACGCGGAATTGATCGCAGACTGCCTGCGCCGTAATTTTTTCTACAGCCGCAAATCCGCCGTCTTGAAAATTGAAGGTGGGCAGATTTCCTGCCAGACTGTAACCTTCCATCATGTGGCCAGTCCCGTACTTCCAAACTGCAGCTTTTTCCTTAAAATTTTGGGCCATCCAGCGGCCGAGATCGGCAATGATTTTCTGGTCGGCCATCCGGGGAGTGTTTCGGCCGCGGACGGCGATGGCTTTTAATTTTTTAGAGCCCATCACAGCCCCCATGCCGGTTCGCCCGGCCGCGTGAGTGATATCGTTCAGAATGCAAGCAAAGCGAATTAATTTTTCTCCCGCAGGGCCGATGATGGCTGTGCGGATATGCTTGTCTCCAAGCTCTTTTTGAATGGCCAAGTGAGCGGGGGCTACCTCTGTACCCCATAAGTGGCCGGCATCGCGCAGCTCAGCTTGGCCGTCCTTTATCCACAAAAAAACAGGGGTGTTGGAATTTCCAGAGACAATAATCGCATCGAATCCGGCTCTTTTTAGTTCAGCACCCCAGAAGCCTCCGGCCTCTGCCTCTCCGAAAGCGAAAGTTAAGGGGGATTTAGCCCCAACGCTATTCCGGCCAGAACCGGGAAAGGGCATTCCTGTCAATGGACCCAAGGCAAAAACTAATTTGTTATCCGGCCCTAAGGGATCCATTTTTGCGGGCATTTCTTGTAATAGAGTCGGTGCGATAAAACCCCTTCCACCAAGGTACCGCTGGTAGTAATCTGTGGGAGGCTCCTCAACCGATATTTTACGTTCATTCAAGTTTACCCGGAGAATGCGCCCATTGTAACCGAGTACAGTTTTGTTTTCCATGTCCATGAAACCTCCTGACATAAGAGCCTCTTGCAAAAGTATTTTTTGTGGTTCGACAAGCTCACCACGAACGGAAAAACTAAATAATTTCAACCTAAGCCCGTTCACCCTGAGCCTGTCGAAGGGTAAATTACGGACTTTTGCAAGAAGCTCATAAGAATATATATTTATCAGACCCTTTGACTAACCAAGAGAAGTAAAGAATTTCAATCTTTTATCCCATAAACATGGGGTAATTCATCATGCTTTTATCGAGCAAAATTTTTCCGATGGGCAGAGGGATCAGTGTATACTCTCTCTCCTTTTTTCACCTCGCCTTGATGGCCTCGCGGATTTTTTGGAAGGTTTCCTGGAGGGTATACCGGGTCCACACCTTAACCATCTCTCTTCGATATTGTGCGGTTGCCCGTTGATCCGAAATTGGCCGGGATTCTTCTGCTGCCAATTGGGCGGCTTCTTCAAACAGTTCTTCCTTAGGATCCTGTCCAACAAGCATATCTTCTGCACGCCGCACCCTGATAGGAGTTGGAGCAACACCCCCCAAAACGATCCGGACCTCTTGTAATTTATGATTTCTATCCAAGGTAAGTCGCGTTGCTACACCCACAATGGATATATCCACTTCCCCGCGAATGGCATATTTTTTATATGTTCCTCCACTATGGGATGAGGGGGCTGGCAGCTTAAACTCCGTTAATATTTCTCCCTTTTGAAGAACAGTCTCGCCAGGACCGGCAAAAAAATCCTCAAGGACTAAATGTCGCTCGCCTTGTGGTCCAACGATTTGGACTTCGGCCCCCAAGGCAATCAAGGCTGGCACAGTATCGGCAGAGGAAGAAGCATTGCATGAGTTGCCGCCCAGAGTGGCAACATTGCGGACCTGGATGGAGGAAACGCACCCAGCTCCCTGGCGGACTAAATCAAATTCATTGGCCAAGAGATTAGAGCTTTCGACTTCCTGTAAGGTTTTCATAGCGCCAATCTCCAGACTTCCATCGCTCTTCCGCTCCAGCTTTTTTAGCTCATCTATACCCCCGAGGCTGATGACGGCCTGCGGTCTTATATGGCGGAGGCGCAGCTTTACCAGCAAATCAGTGCCCCCAGCTAAAAGGGAGGTTTTTAGGCCGAAATGGGTTAGCATCTCGATGCATTCGCCAATGGTGTTGGGTTCGTAAAAATCAAATCTCATCCGTTTCCTTTCCAGCAAGTCCAAAGCTTTTATAGGGGATTTGATTTCTGCGCCAGCTTGTCTCTAGCCGCTTCGACGGCCTCCACAATTTTTACATACCCAGTGCAGCGACAGATATTTCCGTGAAGGCCGCGTCGGATTTCCTCTTCTGTAGCGTCAGGCTTTTCATCCAAAAGGGCCTTGGCGGACATGATCATCCCCGGTGTGCAAAAACCACATTGGACCGCAAAATGGTCGATGAAGGCCTGCTGCAACGGATGCAAATTCTCTTCGCTGCCCAATCCTTCGACGGTTAGAATTTTCTTCCCCTTAGCCTGTGGCACCAACATTAAGCAACTTTTAATCGCTTTACCGTCTATGGCCACGGTGCAAGCCCCGCAATTTCCATCATCGCAGCCCATTTTGGCTCCCGTGAGGTGCAGTTCCTCTCTGAGCACTTCTAGAAGAGTTCTCCATGGTTCCACAAATACTTCGTAATTTTTTCCGTTCACATTCAGTTCTATTCTCTGTTTCATCCGCAGGGCCCTGTATTTGTTTTAATTGTGTAAGAAATCCTGGTCATTTTTCTCCTTTTCTTTTATTCGCCGGAGTACTCGCTCGGCAGAGAGGGGCAGGTCTTTGATTCTTACTCCAATGGCATTGTAAACAGCGTTGGCAATTGCGGGAGCTACTGCAATCATGGTTCCCTCGCCAATTCCTTTCGCCCCCCAGGGACCCTCTGGCAGGGGATCAGGAGACAAGATTGCTTTGACATTACGGCGCAAGGGCATTTCTCTGAAAGTGGGGATTCGATAGTCTCCATAACTACAGTTGGTCATCAGACCATTTTCATAGATGTATTCTTCCATGATTGAAGCTCCGATGGCCATGCCAAACCCTCCTTCAATTTGCCCCTCGCACATTTTGGGGTTGATGGGGAACCCCATGTCAGCGGCGAACACCCCCTGGAGAATTTTGATTTCGCCCGTTTCAATGTTGACCACCAACTCGACACCACAGGCATTGTATTGATACCAATTCCACATTTTTGGAGTCAAACCGGTTTCTGGATCCCAGGGGATTGCGGGGGTGGGAGCAAAAACTCCCCTACCCCGGACTGGCGTTCCCTTTTTAAGGCTCGTCCCCCCTTGGGAAGTAAACATGGAAAAGGGTTCAAATAAATCGGCCAGAGCTATACCTGGCGATCCTTTCACCATGATTTTTCCGTTCACCAGCGCAAGGTCATCCAGAGGTGCTTCCATCTTTTGCGTTGCGGCCTGCAGAATCTGCCGGATAGCGTCCTGGCAAGCCATCCGTAAAGCATTGCCGGTGTTGTAAGTGGTGAAACTGGATGCTGAAAAGGTATCATAGGGAGTAACAGCGGTATCCCCGCGCCTGACTCTGACCTGGCTTATGGGAATCCGGAACTCCTCGGCGGCAATTTGGGCCATAACCGTTTCAGATCCCATCCCCTGTTCGTCCGCGCTATATAGAACTTCTATCGTACCATCTTCATGGACCAGGACCTCGGCTTCCGAACGCCCCCGAGGCGTATTTTGTTTTCCCCCCATGGCCACCCCTTTCCCTTTCCTCCATGGGCCCGGCTCCTGAACACAAGGTTCTTCAAGTTTTATTTCTTGGGCAACTTTTTCGAGACAATCCATTACGCCGATGCTTTCAATGATCTCCCCATAAGCATTCTTCTCCCCCCGGCGCAAAACATTCTTTCGTCGAAGCTCTATGGGACTCATGCCCAGTTTCTCGGCAAGCATATCCATCTGGCACTCAACGGCCCAGGCTACCTGAGGGGTCCCCAGGCCACGATAAGCCCCCGCCCAGGGAGTGTTGGTATTGACGCCGTAGGAATCCATGAAGAAATTCGCGATGCGGTAGACGCAGACCGCTCCGGAGGCGGCCATCCGCCCATCCTGGATGGCCGCATAGGAAGCACCGTTGTCCACGATGATTTTCATCTGCTGGGCCACGATGGTTCCGTCCTTCTTGGCTCCGGTCTTTATGTAGGTGACCACGGGAAGGCGTGTGGAGGCGGCCAGATACATTTCCTGGCGGGAATAGGTAAACTGAACAGTTCCCCGCGCTTTCAGGGCCAGCAGGGTGGTCAAAGGCTCAACATAATGGCGCAGCCGGCTTCCAAAGCTTCCCCCTTGATAGGGATTTATCACGCGCACTTTGCCAACAGCGAGCCCGAATAAATCGCTGATAAGCCCCTTGATTACATAGACCCCTTGGCCATTTGTCCAGATGGTAATTCCACCGTCTGACTCGGCCCGGACAATACAAGAGGCTGGCTCCAATTGAGAGTGGCTGATTCTGGAGGTAGAGAAGCGGTTCTCCAAAATAATATCGGCCTTCGCAAAACCTTTTTCCACATCTCCGGCTCGGAGTTTAAAATGGCCCGTAACATTTGGAGCTTCCGGAGTGAATTGGGTACTTCCGCGGTACTGCCCCAACAGCCGGTCGACAATGGCTGGCGGATTCGGCTGCATTGCTTCTTCGGCATCGAAGACGGCGGGAAGCTTCTCGTATTCCACTTGAATCAGCTCAACGGCTTCTTGGGCAATTTCTGGGGATTCGGCCGCCACCGCGGCGACTCCTTCCCCGGCCCAGATCACTTCTTTCAAAGCCAGGATTCGTGGGGCGCGGAAGGAAATCTTTTCTGGACAATCCTTGCCGGTCACCACCGCCCGCACCGCGGGCAGTTTTTCAGCTTGGGAGATATCTAGTTTCACGATCCGGGCATGGGCATGGGGACTGCGTAAGACCTTTGTATAAAGCAAGCCAGGGAAGTTCCGGTTAAGGTCTGCGGTAAATTTAGCCCTTCCTAGAACCTTATCGAGAGCATCCACCCGGGTAATGTTTTGCCCGACAACAGAGATAGAAGAGAATTCTTTCTTCGCCATAGACTTACTCTCCTTCGCTGATGACTTTCCTCGTCAACGATATCTTTCCCCTTTTCCCTGCAAAAAATTATAGATTCTTTCCACGGCTCTCTGCTGAATCATCGGGCCGGCACTTTCTTGTCCGATATCAACAGGGTAACGGTCCAGAAAGCTAATTCTCTGGACGCATTCTTCCATGCTCCAACCTTTGGCAATCCCCACGGCTACAGCCGTAATCCATTCCCGGATAAAGGCGCTCTGTTTCGGAATGTAATCTTTATTACAGATGGGGCCATGGCCGGGAACAATATAATCAACGTCGAGGGTTCTTAGAAAATCGAGTGACCACAGCCAGGCGTCGGGGTCGGCAGCATGAAACCAAGTCTGGCATTCGCAGAATATGGTGTCGCCAACGAAGACAACTTTCTCCTTGGGTATATAGACGGCGATTTGCCCCCTCGTGTGCCCGGGAGTATGGATCAGTTCAAAGACCTGATCCCCTAGCCGGAGGGTCATTCGATGGCTGAAAAGGATGGTAGGGGGATTTAAATGAAAATCTTTTTCCGGAGGCATCAAGGCCATCCCTTCGGGATCATCTTTCTTGACGACTTCTACGCTGTATGAATAGGGAGTCCCAGCAGATACGGTTCCAAATTCCTTCAATATGTTCTCATGGGCCGCGACCGGACACAGGCCAGCAAAAAAGAAATTCCCGAAGATATGGTCGATATGATGCTCCGTGTTAATCAAAAACCGGATCTGGCCCTTTTTTAGCGTCTCCTCTCTCATTTTGACTACCTTGGTGGGCAATTGGGGAGTGTCGATGATCACCACTCCATCGGAAGTTACCACGTATCCCGGATTACAACCCCTTATATCTGTGGCCGCATACACATTTTTGGTTACTCTCTCCATAGATCCTCCTGATTTCCTGCAAGATGTTTTCCCTTCCTCCTGGTCTACGCATTCCCGGGTAACAAAGAGTGCCGATTCCTTCGATTTCAAGCCCTAAAGTATCCCCCCGGCTGCAGCCAGCGCTCGATCGCCGGGATACAAATATTCTTCCTCGGAAATGTGGGCGATGATCTTCGGAAATTTATGCTCCATATCCCTTAAGTTATCCTCGGCGTAGACTTTTCCGCTGACCAGAACGATCATCTCCAGGTTATTATAATCGATCGCATCTGGGGTCGCGAGACAGGGCCCCATGATACTGCCTTGTTCTAAGTTCTTTCCCCTTGGCTGGCTCCATGCATACCCCCCTTCCTCAAACTGGCAGCAAAATTTAATAACAGCTTAACGAATATTTTAGCGCATTAGATTGGGGACTAAAAGGCTTATCTGCGGGTAGAAAAAAAGAATAAAGGTGATGATTATATCCATAATGACGAAGGGCATGATTCCCTGGAAAATATCCGCAGTGGGTACGGTGGGGACGACCGATTTAATCATATAAACATTTAGCCCGACGGGCGGGGTGATCATGCCAATTTCGCAAAATTTTACCATTAAAATCCCGAAATGGATAGGATCGAACCCCAAAGATTTAGCGGCTGGGAATATGATCGGAAGTGTGATCAACATCATGCCAATCGGCTCGAGGATGCATCCTAAGAAGAGATACATCGCGAAAATCACTATAAAAAACATGAAGGGGGAAAAGCCAGAGGAGATGCAAAATTGGCTTATCTCCATAGGAATTTTGGACAAAACGATAAAAGCCGCAAAGATGTACGCACCTACACAAACGAAGAAAAGAGTGGAGGTAAGACGCATCGAGTCTAAGACCGCCCGGGAGAGACCTCCCCAGGTGAGTTTGCGGCGAATGACATTCATAATTAAAGTCGTAAAAGCTCCAGCCGCTGCCGCCTCGGTTGGGGTCCAAACCCCCATGTAGATTCCGCCCATAACGATAACGGCGAGGATCAATATTCCCGAAACTCCTTTTAGCGATCGAAACCTTTCCTTCCAGCTTACTTGAAAGATATCGGGCGCCATGGCTGGGTTTATTTTCACCCAAACCACAACAACGGTCATCAACAAGATCGCGGAAAGAATACCCGGGAGGAAGCCTGCAAAAAAAAGTTTACCGATGGAGCTCTCAGTAAGGATCCCGTAAACGACCATAAAAATACTGGGGGGAATGAGTGAACCCAGCGTCCCGGCGGCGGCAGCGCAACCTGTGCTCAACTTTGGGTGATAACGAAATTTGAACATCTCCGGCAGGGCGATTTTCCCGATGGCTCCCGCTGTGGCGACACTGGAGCCACTCACAGCCCCAAACCCCGCACAGCCCGCGATGGTGGCAATGCAAAGCCCCCCAGGTATCCTTCCAAACCAGTTGCGGGTGGTTTCGAAAAGCTCGGTAACAATGCCACTCTGGCCGGCCAAGTTTCCCATGAGGATGAATAAGGGGATACAGACCCAGGTAAAACTGGCAGTGGATGAAAAAGGAACGGTCGTAATGATCCCTAAAGTACCATCGATTCCAATCAAAAATATCAATCCAGCGAACCCCACAACTCCTAAGGAAACTCCGATAGGCATTCCTAGAAACAAAAAAATTATCAATATAACAATCCCCAAGGCTCCGGTTAAGACGGTTTCCATTCTATTTTCTTAACCTCCGTTCCTGAAGGCCTTCCAGGAGGTCCATTAATATTTGCGAACACAGCAAAACAGCGCCCAGCGGGACTACCGCTTTCGCGGGCCAATAAGGAATACGGACCAACCCTGGCGTCTTATCGTCTAATGCATATGCTTCCCAGGATCCCACAATCCCCCTCCAGGCGATGAGCGCAAAAAATAAGAAGGTCACGACCAGATTGAAGATTTGGAAAAAAAACTGGGCATTTTGGGGCAGCCTGGGCAAAAGAAGGCCAATCTTTAAATGGGCTTTCTGGGCCTGACTGTAGGCAAATCCGATAAATATGATCCCGGCCATGAGAAACTCGGTGAGTTCAAAGGCTCCGACGATCGGCTTTCTCAGCACATATCGGCCGATAACATCTCCACATACGAGGAGCATCATGACCACGATCCCGACCGAGCCTAAAATATTTCCACCCCTGCCCATAAACAACACACATTTTTTAAAGCCTTCAAATCCCATGTTGTTTCCTAATGTAAAAAATTTTTATTAGAAGAAATCAAAAAAGATGATCTCGTAAAAAATCCCTTTTTCGTCATTGCGAAAAATTCCGCCAATGCGGGACGACGAAGCAATCCCGTATTTTCAAGGACTTATAAAAACGAGATTGCTTCGCGTTCGCTCGCAATGACTCTTCTGCCGACTTTTTACGAGTCCATTAAAAAAATCTTTTCAATATTTTCAGGGCGCCTACCGCATATTTTCAAGGACTTATAAAAACGAGATTGCTTCGCGTTCGCTCGCAATGACTCTTCTGCCGACTTTTTACGAGTCCATTAAAAAAATCTTTTCAATATTTTCAGGGCGCCTACCGCAACCCCCCCAGGAGAATTCGCGAGTAAGCGCCCTTCTTTAAGCCTTCCTCGCTCCAATCCGGAGATTATTTCGCCCCGTACTTCTCCGTTAATTTCAAGTATTCTTCTAAAATCTTTTTCCCCGGAATCTTCTTCTCTTCCAAATCTTTAAGCCATTTCTCCTGAACGGGCTTGAGCTGGGATCTCCAGCGGGCGATGTCAGCGGCGGAGAGCATAATGGCCTTTCCTTTGGGTTTCGTTTTCAGTTTTTGGATGGCGTCTTCGTCCTGCGAAGTTACATCGGCGGCATACTTTTTGGCGCACTCTTTCCCTTTTTCAATCATGATTTTCTGAATGTCTTTGGGAATCTTTTCCCAAGAATCCTTGTTGATCACCACTGGAATGGCGTAATTTCCTGGAACGCCTCTTACCCAAAAAGGGGCAATCTCATCATATCCTTGAGCAATGGCCGTATAGGGAAACCCCAGGGCGCCGTCGATGGCCCCTCTTTCAAGAGCCATGTGGATTTCGGGATGAGGCAGGGGGACGGGCACCGCACCAACGGCATCCATGAATAACCCCTGATATCCGGTCGCCCGGATTTTTTTCCCTTTAAACCCATCTAGATTTTCGACCAACCTTCGGAAAGTGATAATCGTTTCGCCCGTACCCGTGGGAATGAGGAGTCGGCAGTTCCATCGGTCAAAATCAGCCTTCATCGCTGGCTCTTTTTCGTATAGTTCAAGATAAGCCATGAAGACGGCATAAGGGTTCGTGATTCCGGCCACATCCACTACGTTCAGCGCCGGCATCCGGTCTGGGTAATAAGCGGCGACAAAAGTTGCCATTTCGACGGTACCGGCTTTCACTGCGCTCGGCGTATCCATGGCCTTAACGAGGGATTGTGCAAGGTAAGGTTCAATTTTTATCCTGCCGCCGGATAGATTTTGAACCTCGGCAATCCACCACTCCACTGCCCGGGTTCGGACAGAGGGGGCTGAATGCTCCGCCCACTTAAGCACAATGGGCTTATCGGATGCCGTCAGGGCAGCGGGAATGACCAATGAAAGAATCAAACTCAGTAAAATAAAATATTGGATTGCTTTGCTTTTCATGTGGACACCTCCTTATTGCGGTTTTAGATTAAGTCATCAGTTTTCAAGGGAAAAAAGCCAACGTTCCTTCTTTCAAAATCCCTTGCACTCTCCTAAAGACCTTTTCTTCCTCACCCCCCTTCATTAAAGAATGACGATCTTTCGAGATTCTCTTCGTTCTTCTACCAATCAAAAGGGTGGCTTATCGAGCCCCCTCATATGAAAGTCTGAGGGATATCGATACCAAATTGGGCGATATCCCTCGATGTTCAAGTTAATAGCGGCATCAATGATGAATGGCTTTCCTGAGGTAAAGGCTTTTTTTAATGTAGGCTTGATTTCCTCTGGTTTGCTGATCTTGGCTCCTTCAATACCCATGGAATTGGCAAATTTAATGAAATCGGGGTTCCAAAGCTCGCCGGTCTTCTGGATTTTATAATCGCAAAGCGATTCCCGGCCATAAAGTCTTATCATGGCCTCCCTTTCAATCTGGAGGGATTTATTGTTCAAAATGATCCAAACTACAGGCAAATCATATTCCACAGCAGTAGCTATTGACGTGCCGGTCATCATGAATCCCCCATCGCCTACAAAGGCGACTGCCGGATGGCCAGGATTGCCTAACTTGGCCCCCAGGATCGCCGGGACGGGCCAGCCCATGCGATGGAAATGGCCGCAGTGGGAGATGAAGCGAGAAGTGGATTGAAAGAAGGCGCTCCCAAAAGAAAGAATATGGCCAGTATCAAAGAGGACCGAAGTTTGGGGATCTACTTCTCTGACAACCTCCCACGCATCGTGGCATACCCGAGCATAGTGCAGGGGAGAGAGGGGAGAATGCTTAAGATTTTCTACCTCCTTTTCCCACTCTTTCTTCCAGGACTTTATCTGTTCCAACCACGGCGAGACCTTGGATTTCTTGAAACCAAGATGATTCAGCTCTTCCGTAAGGGCGCGCAACGCTATTTTGGCATCGGAGACGATACCCACCTCAGTTGGGTAAACTCTGGATATCTCTGTAGGGTCGATGTCAATATGAATTAACTTAGTCCGGGAAGGAATGTCATACATAGTCCAGGCGCCGGTGTCGAAATCGCTGAAGTGGGTCCCGATAGCAATCAGCACATCGCAATTTTGGGCAGCCTTGATACCCTGACCTGTGCCGTTTCGGCCAACGGTCCCTACACTCAACTCATGGCCTTCGGGAAAAGCCCCTTTCCCCAAGAAAGTCGTTCCCACGGGAATACCAAAAGCCTCCGCCAAATCTTTTAATTCTTCGTGGGCCAAAGAGCTATGAATACCACTGCTCACAGCGATAAAAGGTTTTTCAGACTTGAGGATCAACTTGGCCGCTTCTTGAATTCCTGCTGGATCTGGGCCAGGCTCAAAACAATCCACCCACAGATTCGGCTCCGGAATCTCCTTTATCTCGATCTCGGTATGCTGGATGTCAAAGGGAATTTGCAGGACTACGGGTCCTGGCCTTCCCGTGGCGGCGACTTTGTAGGCCCTCATCAACATTTCCAGAGCCGTATCAGGCCGGTGGATTAGAACGGCCTTTTTAGAAATTGGTCTTACAACCTGAAACCATTCTTCCGGACCATAGCGGTAGGCTTCTTCTATGCCCCCTCTTTCGTACCACTGGGTTGAACCGCCTCCGGCCAGAACCAACATAGCCGATGATTCATAAAAGGCGCTGGCCAGAGCCGAACATATGTTCATGTTGCCGGGGCCTACGGTCGTGGTAACGACGGGAAGAGGTGATTTCCTTTTCATCCTGAAATATCCGTCCGCCATATGGGCTGCTTGATCCTCGGCCCTGGCCCGGATGCATTTGATCTTAGATTCATGAACGACAGCGTCCAGGATGGCCCAGTTCCCATGGCCGTTAAAACCAAACATGTATTCTGTCCCCATTTTCTCCAAAAATTTCACCAATGCCGTTGCCACCCTCATTTTTGCCATCGCCATTTTCCTCCTTTTGCAAAAAGTAATTGCATTTCATCCCTTGCCCTTTTTCAAAGGCTTTGACTTCAATGCTTCGGTTGTGCTTTGGACGGCCCGTTCTACGGGTATTCTTTCGATACTCGATGCCCCAACAAACCCTACGGCATCTGTGTGTTCATAAATATATTCCGTATCTTCCGGTGAGGAAATCGGTCCCCTTTTATTTCTTTGGCCGCCTTCAAAATCGCCTGGATTCGATGACAATTTTTTTGGGCATTCTATATTTTCCGGCCAATCTCCCACCCTTCGGCGATGGCTTCCAGAGCAGTCCTTGGATGCTTTGCGTCTCCGATGATCAAGGTGGGAATCCCGGCAATTTTTTCACTCAATACATTTTCTGATTTGGCGCCCATTGCTAATACTATATGATCCATACCCCGAAGGGTTTCCTCTCGGCCCTCTTTGAGGTATTTCACTCCATCCGGTAAAATTTCAACAACCTTTGCGCTTACGATGATCTCGACTCCCTTGCTTTTTAGGCGCTGGATCAACAAACTTCTCGCCATGCTCTTCTCATCCAAGGCGACGTTTTCCAGCATCTCAACGATCGTTACCCGATTGCCTTTGGGGGTCAGGTCATCCACCGGATGGGCGATGAAATCGGCCGTCTCACAGCCCACTTTTCCCCCTCCCACAACGACCACTTTCGGACCCACTAAAGTTCGGCCGGCTAAGACATCCCAGGCTGTTACTACATGTTTCTTGTCTATCCCCGGAATATCCTTGGGGACCAGAGGACCCGCACCCGTAGCAATGATGATTACTTCTGGCAGGAATGAACTCACGGCTGCGGGATCCACTTTCCTATTCAACTCTACTTTCACCCCGGCTTTTTTTACCTGATTGGCAAGATATTGGATGATGCAAGTATATTCCTGTTTCATGGGGGGAAAGGAAGCCAGCAAAAGCTGTCCCCCCAACTTGGAAGTCCTTTCCATTAAGGTGACCTGATGGCCCCTTAAGGCGGACACACGCGCCGCTTCCATCCCAGCCGGACCTCCGCCGATTACCAAAACCTTTTTGGCCGTTGTTGCAGGAAGAAGAGACGCCTCTTCTTCTCGTCCTGCGGCGGGATTGATTAGGCAGCTGATTTTTTGCTCCATTTGCACAGACACCAGACACATTGAATCTCCAACACACGGAGCAATCTCATCCCAATCCCCCTGGGCGGCCTTGTTGGGAAGCTCTGGGTCCGCCACAAGAGCCCTTCCCATGGCTACCATGTCCGCCTTTCCGCTCTGCAACAGGTTTTCAGCCACCCATGGATGAAGAATTCGGCCCACGCAAATGACGGGAACATCGACTCTTCTTTTGATTTGTTCGGCCAAGGATGCATTCGGGGCCTCCGGCGTTCCGGTAGGAGGAATGACCAACCAGAAGTTATTTCCTGTCCCTGCGGAAACTTGTATAGCGTCTACGCCCGCCTGCACCAAGAGCGGCGCGATGTATCGGCTTTCTTCAATGGCCAGACCTCCAGGTTGAAATTCATCCCCAGAAATTCGGATCAATATAGGAAAACCAGGGCCCACTTTGGATCTGATGTGTCGGATCACTTCCAAGGGAAGTCTTAATCTCCCCTCCAGGGAACCCCCATAGGCGTCGGTCCTCTTATTGTAAAGCGGAGAAAGAAAACTGCCCAAAAGATGGTGCGCGTGTGCACAATGAATTTGCACCGCATCGCATCCCGCTTCTTGAGCCCGACGGCTCGCTTCAGCGAATTGTTCGATAATCTTCTCTATTTCCTCCACCGTCAACTCGCGGGGGATTTCCCGGAAACGACGAGATGGAATGGGAGAAGCGGCTACTGGCTGCACACCGGAGAAAGCTGAAGGGGCATTAAAACTGGGATGAATGAGTTGAGGGGCAATCTTGGCCCCCTGGGCATGAACCGCTTGAGTTAAGTTTTTCCAACTCTGAATGAGGCGATCATCATGAAGACGCAGGCCGTTCGGATGATATATGGCCGAGGAGGTAATCGTTGTATCATCTGTGATGATCAGACCTACACCACCCCGGGCTCTTGCTTCATAATATGAAATTAATGATGGGGTAACTTCTCCCTCTTGGCTGGCTAAGTTTGTACCCATCGGCGCCATAACCAGGCGATTTCTGACTTCCATAGACCTGATCTTGATTGGGCTAAATAGGTTTTTAATTTTAGTCATGGAAAAGTCTCCCAATCTAATCAGGTTCTTAAATCATTTTGTAAGGCTCTTGTGATCGGCATGTTCTTCCTCTCCTAAGAGAGGGTGCGCAAAAATTGGCTGTATTTCACCAAGGCGTTCAGTGCCCGAATACATCGTCCTGGATTTTTAAACAAAGGAACGCCGCCTTTTGCCAGGATCTTATAGGCTTCCTGGGCAAGGCTTCCGGCAATCCAGCAGACCATAAGCGGTTTTTCAGTTTGATGAAAGACCTCCACAATATCCCGGGCAACCTTCTCGGCTCTTTTTCCCACATACATGGTGAGCATGATGAGGATAGTGTGAAGGGATTCGTCGTCAAGAAGGGTCCCCAGATATTTCTTGAGGAGGTCTGGTTCATCGGAAAAGATCCGCTGAGAGGTTTGAGCGGTCATATCTACGGGATTTAAAGCCGAGCCGAAGGGGGGGAGAAGGTTCGTCATCGCTTCCCGGGTTGCTCCTCTCAATTCGGGAACGCTGATCCCATATTCGGCACACTGATCGGCAAGGAGAACGCCTGCTCCGCCAGAGGAAGTGAGGATGCCGACGCCATTTCCTTTCGGGATGCGGTTTATGCCCAGGAGCGTACCCACATCGAATATCTCATCCACATCCTTAACCCTGAGTATTCCTATTTGATTGAAAAGGGAATCGTAGAGGGAATCGGAACCGGTCATGGCTCCCGTATGAGAAGCCGCCGCTTTTTTTCCCACATCGGACTTGCCGACTTTGAGAAGGACTAAGGGTTTCCTCTTTTGCAGGGCCTCCCTGGCCACAAACCGAAGTTTCTGAAGATCTCGGAAACCCTCGATGTATCCCAGAATGACTTTTGTCAAAGGGTCCTGGATCATATAGTGGATAAAGTCGGTGGACTCCAGCACTTCCTCATTTCCACTGGATATCCAGTAGCTGAATCCTACCCCCATCTCCTGGGCGGCGCTGAAGAGAGAACCTCCCAGAGCTCCACTTTGGGAGATGAACCCGATGTTTCCCGGGATGACGGGCTCGATCTCCAGGACATTGGTGAAGGATAAAGGAATCCTCTCCGGCAGGTTGACGATCCCGATACAGTTGGGTCCACAGACGGGAAGAGCCGATTGGCGGCAGATTTCTCCCAGCTCTTTTTGAATTTTTGAACCCTTTTCACCGATCTCCGCAAATCCGGAACTGAAGATCATTGCAGATTTGACGCCTTTCTTTATACATTGGGCAAGAGTACTGGGGACAACCTCCGCCGGAAGGCCGATCAGGGCCACATCGATTGCCTCGGAAATTTCCTCAATGCTGGAGAAGCATTTTAGCCCGGCAATTTCTTGGTATTTGGGGTTGACCGGGAATATTCTTCCGCCGTAGCTGTGGTTGAGCAGAAATTTGATCGGCCTTCCGCTGATCCGCGTCAGATCCGCCGAAGCTCCGATCACAGCCACCGACTTCGGATGAAAGAGGGGGTCGAGGTTGAAAGGAAAAAACTCATTAGGGTCGTTCGGAAGAGGAAAGTACACTTGGTCTCCTACTTGGTTTTGAAGCCTTTCGGGATCAGCGGCCTCGACTTAATTCATAAGCCACCCGGCTGCGCAAAATCTGCGGGGTTCCGCCTCCGAAGGCTAGTCCACGGACATCGCGGTACATTCGCTCCACCTCGTAGTCCTCCATGTACCCATATCCGCCGTGGATTTGCATGGCCATGTTGATGACCTTCTGGGACATTTCATTGCAATAGGCTTTGGCCATGGCGCATTCTTTAACCGCCCTCACCCCGCTATCGAGTTTGTAAGCCGCATCGTAAGTCATCAGCCGGCCGGCATGGATTTGGATGGCCATGTCGGCTATCATCCATTGAATACCCTGATGCTGGCCAATCGGCTTGCCGAAAGTCTCCCGCTCCTGGGAATAGCGGAGAGCACGCTCGAACGCCGCCTGGGCCAGGCCGACGCAGGCCCCAGAATTACCGCATCGTTCTCCGTTAAAGGATCCCATCATTTTCTTGAATCCCTCGCCTTGAGACACGAATAGATTCTCCCGGGGGACTTGGCAGTTCTCAAAGATGATTTCATTGGTCGGACTGACCTCCGCCCCCATTTTTTTTTCCCGTTTTCCCATGACAAACCCGGGAAAATTTCGCTCGACAATGAATGCGCTGATCCCTTCCGCTTTCTTGGATTTATCTGTCTTGGCCAGGACCACGAAAGTACTGGCCACTTCCCCATTGGTAATGAAGCATTTGGTTCCGTTTAGGTAATAGAAGTCTCCCTTCAATTCCGCAGTGGTGCGCATTGCTGTGGCGTCCGAACCCGCCCAAGGCTCAGTCTGGGCGTAAGCGGCAATCTTCTCGCCGCTGGCTAGCGGAGGGAGGTATTTCTGTTTTAGGCCATCGTGGGCGAACTCGGAAATATTCCGGCAGGCTCCGAGATGGGTCAGGGGAGCGCGCATTCCCGCGCGGGCGGTCTCTTCCATAACGAGCACCACTCCCATGGCGCCAGCTTCCGTACCTCCATAAACAACGGGGATGGTTACTCCTAAGGCCCCGAGTTTGGCCAATTTTCGTACGATCTCCCAGGGGAATTCTTTCTTATCTACGTATTCCTGGACGCGGGGTCTGATTTCCTTCTCGCCGAAATCCCGAAGGGTCTGGCGGAACATTTTTTGTTCTTCCGTCAAAATGTTCTCAATCATTTCTCCTCCTCCTCACGTGAAACCATTTTTAGTTTGTATCCGGTCGCGGCTGATCCCCCGGCCCTTTCTATCCGGATGCGGAAGGGAAAGGCAGAAGGATGATTAGATCAGGAAATATTTCCACTCGGTATCGATCTGGTCGAAGGAATTAAGCGTTTCCAATGACCGTTTACTTTTCAAAGAAACCCCAGACACCAGGCAGTTCACCAACGTTACGGCGCTTGTGAAAGAATTGAAATAGGTGGCGGATTTCGGCTGCGCAAGCAGGGTGAAATCGGCCACCTGGCCAATGGGAGAAATGGGAGTGTCAGTGATGGCCATAATCTTGCACCCCTCTTTTTTCCCATACTTCAGGATTTCCAGGGTTTGACGGGAATAGCGGGGGAAGCTGATTCCCACAAGGAGATCCTTCCCCCCATAATTGATGAGCTGGTTGGTCAAATTGCTTCCGTCTTCCAGAAGCTCACAGTTCTTTCGCACGCGGCCTAAGAAATAGTAAAGCAAGTAGGCAATCGCATGGGAACCGCGGAGGCCCACAAAACCGATCCTCCGTGCGCAAATGATTTCTTTCACGGCCCGGTCCAACGTCTCCGGCTGGCTGGCCTCTTGGGTTTCGCTTAGATTCTGCAAATCCATTTGAAATATTTTGGCGTACAAATTCGCTTTGGCTTCCCGACCGATCAGATTTCGCAAAACCTTCGAGGGAGAAATTTTTTGCTTCACCAAATTTTGGAGTTCTTGCCGCAGTTCGAGATACCCGGGGAAGCCGATGGCCCGGGAGAACCGGACGACACTGGCCTGGCTGGTTTTCACTTGCTGGGCTAATTGGGCTACGGATAGGAAAGCTGCTTCAGGGCCGTGGGAAAGAAAAAACTCGGCAACCTTTTTCTGCTGCTTTGTAAGGGACGGATAACTCTTTTGCAGTTTTTCAGTCAGCATCGAGCCTTTCTTCCTCGGAGTGCCTTCCTGTATAATTGAAATATTAATTTCATATACATCTCAATTTTGAAACATTTAAATCATATTTTGAAAAAGCTGTCAAGAAAAAAATCGGGCCTTTCCGGAATTTTTTACTGGAATGGGGGGGTGAATCGTTCCTTTGAGGTATGAGGTATTGGGTAATCTGGAAAAGGTTCAGTTGATCGAGTTGTCTTTGGGGGTTTTGAACCTTCTGCGAACCTTTTCAATGTAACGCCAGAGTTTTGCAGGGATCGGAGAAGAGGGTGGTACCCATTAAAGGATGATTCCTTTTCTTCGAAAATATTAAGCAGCGGAGAATGAGATATTAAAAATTACTCAGGATCCGGCTTTCAAGTTAGGATCTAAGACTACCTTTAACGGATTTTCTCCCTTTTTTCCCCCGCCGACTAAACGGAGCGCTCTTTCGGCCTCCTCCAGGGGTAGGCGGTGGGTAATGAGTTCGTGAAAAGGGTAACGGCCTTTGCGGGCCATCTGCATTGCCGGTCGAACCGCTCGAAAATCATGGGAAAATACTCCCTGGACTTTGATTTCGCGCAGAACCACCTGATCTAAATCCAGCGAGGCTTTTTTCCCTTTGTATATGCCGGGAAGCACGATTGTGCCCCGTCTGCCGGTCAGGGAGAGGGCAAGTTCAGCTCCCGCAGAGTTTCCCGAAACATCCATGACCACGTTGGCCATTTTACCGCCGCTCATCTCCCGGAGCGCTTCTACGGGGTTTTCTTCTTCAATGTTCATCACCCTGTCAGCCCCGAAACGCCTGCCCATCTCCAGCCTGGTTTTATCCTGGGAGAGACCCAGGAGAATGATGGGGCCGGCTCCTGATTCTTTGGCTACAGCAACTCCGGCGAGGCCCTGCTGGCCTGGACCGATGATCGCCACTGTGTCTCCAATGGACACCCCGCCGATCTGTCGCAGCCAGCGGATGCCATTTCCCAGCACGGCGCAGATGAGCACTCCCACCTCAGGGGAAAGGTCGTCCCCGATCTTATGAACCATGGCCCGCGGATGAATATACACATACTCACTGTATCCGCCGAAGAGGTGGGGCGGATCCTGGCAGGAAATCATGGAACCGTAAGTATAATTTTTTTCGCAGAGGGTGTAATTGCCGGAGATACAGGGGTCGCACATTCCGCAGCCGAAGGAATACTCGATTACCACCCGATCCCCTTCCGTAACACCGAGCCGTTTCTTGGCCTGGCCGCCCATTTTGACCACCCTTCCTACGATCTCGTGGCCCAAAATAATCGGGAAAGGTCTTACTCCACGGGTTTGTCTCCCTTCGGATATTCCCGGGTCTGATCCGCAAACCCCGACCAGCTCTACTTTTAGAAGGCCGTCGTCTTCCTTTATTTCGGGGATATTAAAAGTTTGCATCTTGAGGGTCTTTGGCGCGGTAAGAACCATAGCCCGGCATGTAGATTTCATAGCAACCCCTTTCGCTATAGAGTCAACTTAAGGCGGAATATATTATAGTCAATTTCTTAAAAAATAAATCCAAAAAAATAAATCTTGACAAAATAGCTGCTTATTATAATTCTAAAAGCTCAGCGAAGAAATAATGAGCATCGGGAGAAGTTTTCTCCCTGAAGAGGAGGCAGTGATGGATTTACTGCGCATCGGAATGGTTGGGTCTCAATTTGCGGCCCATCTTCATTTGCAGAATTACGCCCGATTACGGGGGTGGAAGGTCGAAATCCAGGTTGTGGCTTCCCGCACCAGGGCCCGGGCTGAAGAATTGGCCAGGAAGCACAATATTCCCGAAGTGGCCGATGACTTCCGCCGCCTTCTCGACCGGAAAGATATCGACGCAGTAGATCTTTGCGTGCCCACTGATCTGCATCATGAGTTTGTCATAGAGGCGGCTAAGGCCGGAAAACATGTGATCTGCGAAAAGCCGCTGACCGGTTATTTCGGAAAAGACCGGCCAGAAGAACTGGTGGGATTGGCTGTGGATCGAAAGACCATGTTCCGGGAGGCCCTGGCCAACTGTGAAGCAGTGGCCGCCGCGATCAAGGAGAGCAAAATTAAATTCTGTTATGCGGAAAACTGGATCTATGCCCCGCCCGTGGTTAAGTTAAAAAAGCTGATGCAGGTCAGTAAAGGAACCATCCTGGACATGCGCGCCGAGGAAAGCCATTCCGGATCCCACGCGGCCTATTCCAGGAAGTGGAAAACAGCGGGGGGCGGCGCTCTTTTAAGATTGGGGGCCCACCCGGTATCGGCTGTTTTGCACCTCAAACATTATGAGGGGATTTTAAAGGCGGGGTGCGGGATAAAGCTTAAATCCGTGACTGCTGAAGTGGGGCAGCACACGCGCATCGAATCTTTTAAGAAAGAACCACAGAAATGGATCGTCAGCGCCTGGGAAGATGTGGAAGACTGGGCCACCATGATCATGAATTTTGAGGACGGTTCCCAGGCGGTGGTCAGCGCTTCCGATGGCGTCCTCGGCGGGGTACGCAACACCATGACGGTTTATTTATCCAACGCGGTGGTCCAGGTTAACATCAACCCGAATGATACGGTTGTAGCCTACGCCCCGGCCCCCCATATTTTCGGCGAAGAGTACATCGCCGAAAAATTAGAGACCAAAGCCGGCTGGAATTTTGCCAGCCCGGATGAAGACTGGGTGCGCGGGTATCCGCAAGAGCTGGAGGATTTTGGGGATTGCCTCATAACCGGCCGGGAACCAGATTCCGGGTTGGACCTGGCTATGCAAACGGTAAAAGCCATATATGCCGCCTATCTTTCGGCTGAAAAGGGGAGGCGGGTAGAGCTCGAGAATTGGGGCGGAGGTATAATAAAAAGAGGGTCATCTCCAAATTAGTTGAGAGCCAAAGAGCTGGTATATTTAAAATGGGCAGTGATTTCAGGGGCCCGGAAGGAAAGTCAGCTTGCTTGCAATCATGAGGCGCATACATCTCCTTAGCTGTGGCGGGGGGGGCTGCAATTTCTTCGAAGTTTTGTTTTCCCGCCCCCGCTGCGCTTTGCGGAAAGTAAGCAGCGGATTTATGGAGGTGGATATCCCGCCGATGCTTGCGGCGCAATCTGCCTTTCCTTCCGGGCCCTTGGTAGGCCTTCATTAAAAATTTGATCAACTAATTTGGAGATGATCCTAAAAAGATAATGAAAAAGGAGCCATAGAAATGCGCTTAGAATATGGAAAGACAGGATTGGATTTGCCCATTCCTGAAAAGGAAGTCGCCGGAAATGTCCTTAAGCCAAAGGAAATAAAAAGTCTGGGGGATATCGAGAAAAGAGTCGAGGAAACCCTCCGGCAGCCGATTGATTCTCCTCCGCTGGATGAAGTGCTGCGAGGAAAGAAAACAGCCTTGATGCTGACCGTGAATCATACCCGCCCCTCTCCTTCCCGCTTGATCCGGCCCATTCTCCGGGTTTGTGAGCAGTTAGGCGTAAAAGTTACCATCTGTATCGCTTCCGGCAGGCATCGCCAGATGTCTCCGGAAGAGATAGATGTTCATCTGGGCAGGGATTTAACCAGGCGCTACCCGGTGGTCCACCATGATCCTTTTGACCAGGGCGCCCACGTGGAAATTGGCTCCACCAGCCGCGGCACCCCGGTTATAGTGAATCGAATTATCTTCGAGCATGACTGCATCATGGGCGCCGGGATTATTGAGCCTTCGTATCTTTGCGGCTTTACGGGCGGGAGAAAAATCCTGATGCCTGGAGTGGCCTTTCATAGGGCCATTGACTGGAACCATTATTTTCTCCTGGAGAAGGGGGCCCGCGCTGGCGTGCTGGATGGCAATCCTTTAAGCGAAGATGCGGAGGAGTTTGCCCGGAAACTTCCTTTCCACTGGATAACCTATGCAGTTGCCGGAGCGGAAGATCAGTTTGTGGAAATCGTGTCCGGGAATCCCTATGCCGCCCATCGCATAGGGTGTGATATTTCCAAGAAAATTTATTCTGTTCCTCTAAGGCAGGCGGACATTGTGGTTTCCAGCCCTGGAGGATATCCTTACGACATGGATCTGGTTCAGGGGAAAAAAGCTGTGGTTCCGGCCCAGGAAACAGTAAAACCCGGCGGTGTTATTATCCTTACATCTGAATGCGAGGAGGGATGGGGGGCAGAGCCGACCTTTGAGGAATGGGTGAAAGGATATTCACCACAGGAAGTGGTCCAAAAGGTCAGGGATCGAAGCCAGTTTACCCTGGGGGCCCATGGGGCTAACATCCTGGCCAAGCCCATAGTGGAAAAAGAAGTTATGTTAATCGTGGTGACCAATCCGAAGATGGCCGGGGATTTAAAAGGAACTTATGTGCAAGCGGTTACCGATTTGCGGGAAGCCCTTGAGATGGCCCAAGAGAAGATCGGAAAAAGGCCCTCTTTCTTGGTTCTCCGCAAGTCTCGCCGGCTGATAGTAGAAAAATAAAGTTCTCGCGGTGCAGGGCTTCGCTTTGCATCCTGAGTCGGCGCTTTCTCTATAGATGGGGCGGGAAGAAGCAACCCCGCATCCTGCGGCGGGAAAAAACTTGATTGTATAGGAATTTGCTTTTTTGTAACACTTTAGCTCTTTGAAGAAAGGCGTGGCACTAGGGCCAAGGGATTCCAGGGCCCGGGGGCCAGGCCGGCCCGCTTGGAATCATAAGGCGCTGATTTCTCCGTGGATAGGGCGGGGAAGATACTCCCCGCCTCCTCCGGAGGAAACGGGCTTTTATCCTCGAGGACAAGTGCAACCCCAACCGATGCTTCCGGCGCGTTCCGGCCTGGCCCCCGGGCCCAAACAGAGGTGTTGTTGCCATTTTTTCAAAACTCTTAACTGATACGCTTTTTTCGACTTTAGTTCCTCTATGCACTTGCCACGTATTTTTTACTTTTTTTTAATCATGGTTTTAAAATTCTGTGATCTCTGTGCTAATTTAAATCTTTTTTACAGAAGGAGATACCGTGTTAGCCGAACCGATTCAAATTGGAAAAAAGATCGCTCCCAACCGCATCGTCAACCAACCCATGGAATGCAACGATGCTGATGAAATTGGGAATCCTACAGAACAAAGCTTGGCAAGATACCGGAAACTGGCCGAGGGCGGAGCAGGGATCATTTTTGTCGAAGCCCTGACCATAACCCGGGAAAGCCGGGCGAGAAAAAATCAATTGGGAATTTACGAAAAGACAGCCCGCAGTCTGGAAAAATTGATCCGGGAGATGAAAGCCATAAACTCCGAATCCCTGATCCTTATGCAAATCACCCATTCCGGAAGACAAAGCGGAGCCTCTTTCTCCAGGGTGGTATCGGCGTACCCTACAGGGGAGGCAGATGTCCATGTGCTCGCCACGGGTGAGATCGATGAAATTGGCAATGAATTCACCCGGGCAGCCGTTATCGCTAAAGAGGTTGGAGCAGACGGGATTGACTTCAAACACTGCCACGGATACTTTTGCGCCGAGCTACTGCGCCCAGCCAACACCAGGAAGGATCGTTTCGGTGGCAGCTTCGAAAACAGAATCCGTTTTTTTGCGGAGACCGCCAGCAAGATCAAAAGCGCGGTAGGGAAAAGTTCATTCCTCCTCGGAGTTCGTTTCTCATTTTACGAAGGGATCATTGGAGGATTTGGCGCAGCCGGCCCGGAAGAGGTCATCGAAGATTTATCCGAACCCCTGGCTTTGGCCAGACTGGTGGAAAAAATTGGGTGCGACTACATCAATGTTTCAGCCGGAATCCCGGCCATTACCCCGGAAATCGTCCGGCCGTCGAAGAATTACCCCGAAGGGGTTTACCGCCACTTTGGTTGGGCCAGAGCGATCAAGAAAATCTTGAGTATTCCGGTGATTGGATCGGGATACAGTTATCTTAAGGAAGGAAACAATGATTTAAAGGACGCCGATCCTAAAAAGCGCAGTTTCAAACACTGGGCGGAGAAAAATCTTGCCGAGGGAACCTGCGATATGGTGGGCCTTGGCCGTCAATCTCTGGCTGATCCCCTCTTTGCCAAAAAAATCCTGTCCGGAAGAATATCAGAGGTCAATTACTGCCTGACCTGCGGCGGATGTTCCATTCTGCTCCGTTCCCAGGCGCAAGTCGGGTGCGTTGTATATGATGAATATTATAAAAAGATTTTAAAAGAAGTTCAGAAAAGGAAGGGAATTTAAAAGACAGAAAACAGAAGCCAGAATTCAGGAGTCAGAAGAAAAACCCAAAAAGCTATTCTGACTCATGTCTCCTGAATTCTTTTTTGTCCTATTGCCAATTTTTGATGATCTCGTAAAAAGTCTTTTTTGCCCTATTCTCGTTATTCCGGCCCCGATTTTCATCGGGATAAACTCCAGCCGGAATCCAGTCTTTTCAAAGGCTTATAAATACTCTGGACTCCGGTTTTCACCTGTCTGCCAGGCACAGGCAGGCCGGAGTGACGACTTTTTACGAATCCATCAATTTTTAAAGCCTACTCAGTTTTCCTTCCCACATGGCCTCGAATAAGGCCAGACATTCTTCTTTAGACATCGACCGGGGGTTATTGACCCGCGGGTATTTGGTGATGCAGATTTCGGCCATCTTATATACATCTTCGTGCTGGAAACCCATCTCCTTCAGGCTCACGGGCATTTTCACGTCCGCAATTAAATCGTAGACCATTTCCACGGCTCGCTGGGCTGCTTTTCGCGGGGAAAGGGATTCAGTGCGCTCTCCCATGGCCCGGGCGATAAGGGCCAGTTTGTCTTCGATTACCGGAAGGTTGAAGGCCATGGTATAAGGCAGGCTGACGCCGCAGCCGATTCCATGGGCCAGGGGCTGGAACTGGGCCAGGACATAAGAGATGCTGTGGGAATAAAGGCCGCCTGTGCCGGTCATGGAGATCATGGAAATCGTCGATCCCATGGACATGTAATATCGCGCTTCCAGGTCCTGCCCATTGAAGGTGGCCCGGCGGAGATACTTGGAGACTAGTTCAACGCCACCCAAGCCTAAAGAGTCATACAGGGGGTTGGCCAGTTTGTTCATCAGGCTCTCGATAGCATGGGAGAGAGCATCAATTCCGGTGGAGGCTGTAATTTTCGGGGGCATGGAGATAGTGAGTCCCGGATCGATGATGGAGATTTCCGGGTAAGCGTAAGGGGACCCCATGAAATACTTATCCTTGCCCGCAGAGGCCACGAAGAACATGGAGACTTCGCTTCCAGTTCCCGAGGTAGTCGGGATAAGAATCTTTTTCAACGCCGGCTTGGCTACGACCTTCTTACTCATCAGCTCGAAGGGGGTCTGTTCGTTGGTGGCCACGATGGAGGTTAGTTTAGCCATATCCATGGCGCTTCCCCCGCCCAGGCCGACTACTAAGTCAAACTTTGTTTTACGCACCATGTCATAGAGGGCATCGGCCGTTTCCATGTGCGGTTCAGGGTCCACCTTTCCAAAAACCTCGACTTGAAACCCTTCCTTTTCCAGGGCCCCTTTGACCAGATCCACATAACCCAACTGGAGCATAATTTCATCCGTAACCAGAATTGCCTTAGCGCCCCCGAGTTTTTTGGCCTGCTCTCCGACTTTGTGAATCGTGTTAAAGCCGAAGAGGATGCCGTTGGGCGGCAGAATACCGGCGGTCTGAAAAACGAACTCCCGCTTGAGATGTGCAGGAGCCTCATAATCCAATTTTACCTGGGCCATAGCGATTCTCCTTTCTTATATTATCTCCATTTTTTCTTTGTCTTTGGCCAAAATACCTTTTTGCCTATTTAAAGTCAATAGCGATTTAGCCTTGCCCACCTTCATTTTTTGTGGTCAAGAATGATTTGTTCTTAAATGATCCTTCCCAGGCAGGGGGTTCGGGGCGCTTCGCTTGGCAGCATGAGGCGCTGGTTGTTTCATTGACGGGGCGGGAAAAGGCACCCCGCCTCATTTTGCGGAGAAGCGGCTTTAAACTCTTGGAAGGGCTTTTCCCGGCCGATGCTGCCCGCGCTCATCGCCCCGAACCCC
>VGSF01000062.1 GCA_016875165.1 Deltaproteobacteria bacterium | reverse complement strand
ATTTTGAGTGTCTCACTTTTCGAGAAAAAGCCCATTTTATCGGCACTCGTACCACCAAAATGCACAAAACTGATCACCATGCCAGACAACCAATTGACTTTATTCGATTATTAATTGGACACCCGTGGGAAAGAATATGGAAAGCATTGTGGCCAAGATGACCAAAGAAGAACTTAGGGAGATGATTGAAGCCCCTATCGAGCATAAATTATTGCAATTATTTGGCGATCCAGATGAAGGATTGCCGATATAAGGAAAGTGGTACGCGATAGGCTTTTACGTCAGAAACGAGCTGTTTCACGCGGGGAACGCGGCGAACCATTCGAAGAAGTTGGGCGACAGCTTGGATTGAGGTAGCCATCGTGTATCGCCTCCGGATCCTGGAGAGGGCTACCCGTGAACTGGCGCGATTAGATAAACCAATCGGCCTTCGCATCGTTTAGCGCATCTTTTCATTCTTTATAGTACCTTATGTCTGCATATTCTGTGCCTGGATTATCCCCGCCGATCTTTCTGTTTTTTTGAGACGATGTAACAAAAACAACGAATAACTCATAACGTATAATCGATAACTTAACCCCTCTATGCGCAATATTATTCGTAGCAAAAATTTCTATTTGATGCTGTTCTTAGACACCGGTCTTATTAGCGGAGCGTTTTTGCTGGCACATATTTTGCGATTTGAAGGACAGGTCCCCGAGCGCGAATGGCAGAACTTATGTTCGACGTTACCATACGTCATTATCTTCAAACTTTTCTCTTTCTGGTTCTTCGGTTTATACAGAGGCATGTATCGGTATATCAGCCTGGTTGATCTACTGAATGTGATGAAAGCCACGTTAACTTCATCTGCCATTATCGTTTTGGCGATTCTTTTTCTTTACCGGTTTGAGGGCTATCCGCGTTCGGTATTTATCATCGATTGGGTCCTTACCTTAATTTTCATCGGCGGGATCAGAGTTGCTATCAGGCTCTTCCTCTTTGAGAAAGAAAAGGGTTCTTTTTCTTTCCGCCAGATGTTTCAACTTCGCTCTGAAAGGGCTTTTAAGAAGCCAGAAAAAGGGTTGATTATCATTGGAGCTGGGGATGCAGGGGAAAAGATGCTCCGTGAAATAAGGGATAACCCCCGTCTCAACTATGATGTTTTTGGTTTCTTGGATGATGATTCAACGAAGCATAGCATGAAAATTCACGGAGTGCCGGTTTTAGGGCCGGTTCATAAAATCCAGCAACTGGCCTCCCAGGGCGGAATAGATGAAGTTTTAATTGCTGTTCCATCGGCCTCGGCCAAGCAGATGCGGGGAATTATCGAAATCTGCGAAAAAACAGGGTTAAAGATTCGCACTACACCTGGAATTGGTGAAATAATTAACGGAAAAATTTCCTTTAAAACGATCCGGGAGGTCTCCTTTGAAGACCTCTTAGGCCGCGACCCGTTCAATCTCGACGTAAGAACTATCGGAGATTACCTGACGGATAAAGCTTTGCTTATTTCAGGAGCAGGGGGGTCCATCGGATCTGAACTCTGTCGCCAGATTGCCCAGTTTTCCCCCAAAAGCCTTATCCTCCTCGACAAAACGGAAAATAGCCTGTTTCACCTGGAGATGGAATTCCGTCAACTGTTTCCCCAAACTTCCATTACACCTCTTCTTGGAGACGTGCAGAACCGGGGTTTCCTCGATAGACTCTTTGCCGCCCACAGGCCTCAGGCGGTATTTCATTCGGCAGCCTATAAACATGTCCCTATCGTGGAATTGAATCCCTGGGAGGGTGTGTTCAATAACATTATTGGGACGCGCAACATCGTGGAAGCATCCCATCAATATGAAGCGGAACGGTTTATCATGATTTCGACGGATAAAGCCGTCCGCCCATCAAACGTCATGGGGGCAACGAAAAGAATCGCCGAGATGATAACGTCCTCTTATAGCTCTGCCAATCCTACCCGGTTAGTATCCGTCAGGTTTGGGAATGTAATCGGCAGTGAAGGCAGCGTAGTTCATCTCTTTAAGAAGCAGATCGAACGGTTTGGCCCGGTAACGGTCACCCATCCCGAAATTACCCGCTATTTCATGACGATTCCTGAGGCCTGCAAACTGATTCTCCAGGCCGGGGCTTTAGGCGAGGGGGGCGAGATATTCATTCTGGATATGGGCATTCCCATCAAAATCGTAAACATGGCCCGCGACCTTATCCTCATGTCCGGGTTCAAGCCCGATGAAGACATTGAAATCAAGTTTATCGGCCTTCGTCCGGGAGAGAAACTCTATGAAGAATTAATCACGGAAGGGGAAGGAATTGTTCGAACCGATTACGAAAAGATCTTTGTTCTGAAAGGAAATGGTTGCGACCGCCATTGGCTCAACCAAGGGATTGAAGAACTTACCAAACTGGCTCATGAGCAGAATGCTTCTGGAATCAAGGCTAAGCTGAAAGAAATCGTCCCCGAATACCAGCCGTTTGACCTAAACAACTTTGTTCCCCCCCAATTTCCATAGCATTTTTCATTTTTGTTCGTAAAAACCAAAAGGACCTGGAATACTTTTTCTTAGAGAGGCCCTCACCGTTCATTAACCCGAAAAATGCAGTTGAATAAGGAATACCTGTAGAACCAAGCCCGCCAAGGCATTCAGGGGATTAATCTTATCAAAGCTAATATTGATGCCATTCTTAATAGACCTCCTGTGAAATATTTCTCTTTTTCAGGCAACTGCATTGCAATTGCCGTTATCATAAGGAGAATATTGATTTATGCGGTTATACAGATAGATAAGTTTTGATTAGATTGATCCGCATAATCTGCGGAACAGTGGCTTCCCATCCGTTTAACACGCCATTGATACGGCGAAAACTATTGCGATTATCCCTTCATTCAATATTAGGCTCCTACGTCCTTTGTGGCTTTTTATCGTGGCGTCTTATGCGCATCGGCATAAAACCCTTCTGTTATCTTTCAAAGTCCGTCGACCGGGCTGCGAACGTAGCCGGGCCACGGTTAAGCACATGGGTATAGATCATCGTAGTCTTCACGTCGCTATGGCCCAAAAGTTCCTGGACGGTTCGAATATCATAGCCGCCTTCTAATAGATGAGTCGCGAATGAAGGACGGGAGCGCAAAGCTTCGCGGAGGCGTTCCAGGAGTTTCGGTTTTGCGGTAGCCCCGGGCGCAACCCGTGGGTATTGACTGACTGCTTTCGAAAGGATTAGTGCGGGGTTAACCTCTGGCCTAGGCTGCCCTCCTCTGGTAGGAACAAGCGAAGATTATCATTAATTCTTCACAAAGGTCATGTTTCTATGCAATTTCATGTAGATTCCTTAACACCTCCTCGGTCTGTTTTCAGGAGGGATAATGGCTTGTCTAATAAATTTCCCCATAATCAACTTCAATTCCATTTTTTGTTTTCTTATACCGGATAATTTTACAGTCAAATTGCGAATTTCAATCTTCATGCAACTTCTCTATGATCTAGTGCCTTTTTCAACCCCACAAAACGTGACTTATATTTAAAGTCGAGCGAAGTGTCCACACCGGCCAAACCATTTTTAATCAAATGGGCATTCAAAAAAGTCTTATTCCACAAATAAAGATAGCAGAGCAAATGGTTCTGCGCATCATGTTTAATGGCGTCGTAGCGTATAAAAACCTTTTGGTTCCTCGTTTTTTCTTTTAGAAACTGAATTGCTTCGTGATATTTCCCCGGACTTTCTTTGACCCCTAACAATCTGATTTCCAAGCCATTATTCAAAATCAGTTTTTCCGGAGAGAGGACCTCTTTTACCATATAGTAAGTCTCCCTTCGAGAACGGGACTGATCGATCTTCGAGCCGAATCTCATTTTTCTTGGGTCGATTTTTTTATCAAATTTGATGGGATCATGGAAAATGTAGGGCAATTTTTTTATTTCTTCTTTAAAGTCCATTTTTAAATCGCCTTGCCGCAAAATCTCAAAATTAGAATCTTGGAATAGATGCCCCTGCTTGATCCCAATCTTTTCTTTTATAACCGGCAGGAAATCACCATTTATCTCATAGCCGATGGAATTTCTCTCAAGATTTTTGGCCGCGAGCGAAGTGGTTCCACTCCCTAAAAACGGATCCAGGACCGTATCGCCAACAAAGCTGAACATCTTAATGAGTCGTCTGGGTAGTTCCTCGGGAAACATGGCCAGATGCTGGTCTTGTCTTTCTCCGGCAAAATTCCAGTGGCCGGCAAAATATTGGTTCCATTCTTCTATTGATAATTTCGATCTCTCTTTAATTTCTTTGCTCACACTTGGAGAAGTTCCATATTTCTTAAAAATCAACATGAATTCATAATCCAATTTGATAATCCCATTTCTGGGATATGGGAAAGAACCCATAATGGTGGCCCCGCCCGTGGTATTGCAGGTCGTTACTTTTTGCCAGATGATGGCCCCCATATAATCAAAGCCGATGGTTTCACAAAATTTGATAATTTCCGTCCGAATCGGGATGATTTTATAGCGTCCATAATAAACCGAGCGGGCAAACTGATCGCCGATATTTATGCCCAACCTGCAACCTTCGTGCAGAACGCGATGGCATTCCTTCCATACCAGATTGAGATTGTTTATATACTCCTCGTAGGAATCATTGAAGCCAATCTGGTTTCCATTCCCGTAGTCCTTTAGCTGCCAATAAGGCGGAGAAGTAATCACAAGATGAACGGATTCGTCGGGAATCTCTTTCATCCATCTCGAATCGCCGATAACGATTTTATGATTTGTTTTCATAACATACTCTCCATTGTTAAAATCAATTTAAAGAATCAAGACCAATCTGTCAAGACGAATCTGGCCAAACGCTTTACATTCGACCAGGGTTTACCTTAAAACTTCTTCTGCCGCATTCCGGAGCAGTTCTTCATATTTTTCTTCATCGTAAAAATCATCGGCAGTAACGAAGGGGTGAGCGCGGACGCGGTCTTCTTTGTTTTTCGCATCCGCATCCCGTAGCAGGTAATGGACTTTTTCCCCGGGGTGGATCTCGATGCCCGCTTCATCCAACTGCTGTAAGGCGAGAGCGGTGAGATTTGCTACCTTGTATTCACTTACCTTCTGGCGGACGCTCTTGGCCACCAGGAGGTCTTCGTTGCGGACCTCGCCGCTCTGCAGGCGGATTTCGTACTCCTTCAAAACCTCCCGCACTTCCCGGCTCCTTTCCTGGTACTCTTGGCTGTCCGCGCAGGCGCTGAGCATATCGAGCATCTTCTGCTGGGCTTCTTTGACCAGTGGGGGAGAGTCATCGCGGCGGAAGGCCAACCCGCGGGCCTTCAGTTTTCCGTCTTCAAAGGCTCCGAAATAGCGGTTGGCCACGGGGAAATTTTTCTTCACTTTGGAGGGCAGGAAGACCACCCACTTGTAGATTCCCTCTAATTCGATGGGCGCCCCGGTATCCTGTTCGATTTCGGCGCAAAGATCCAGGACTTCGGGCCGGCTCATGCCGGGTTTGGTGATCCAGAGGGCATCGGTTAAGGCGTGGAGCGCTCGAAACCCGCGAGCCTCGCTGATCTCTTTGGCTCGCAGCAACTTTTCCCGCCCGTAAGCCGTGACCGCCTCATGGGCTTCGATCCTGCCGAAGCGGGCGTTGCGGTATCCAAGGTAGCCGAAGCAGACCACCAGGAGCCACTTGAGGGCCGTCTGCCTTTTGGAATAAATCTCCTTTTCAGCTCCCTGAGATTTTTTCGTCCTGTCCTTGAAATTTTTCCGCCGTTCCAGAATCGGCCGCAGGGTTCGCGGAACAAGCCCTTCCCTTTTTTCACAAATGTTGTATCCCGCTTCGGGAACTTTGGGTTCCGGGCAGCAAGAGCAGAGGATGGTTTCCGCGGAGATATTATGCTGCACCATAACCGTGGGATACATGGAGGAGAAGTCGATTTCGGCCACGCTGTCGTGCATGCCCATCACCGGCTGAAACGTAAGCCCCCCTTTGTCCGCCACTAAAAGATCCCAGGCTGTCTTGAACTTCTCGGGCTCGCCCTTACGCCAGGGGACCAGGATCCCATCCTGGAGCGCCCGGTCGAGCTGCATGGAGCTGATGGCCGTGCCCGAGGAGCGCCGGGCCAGGCGCTGCACCGGAATTTTGGATAGCCTGGCTACCTCCACGATTCCTTCGAGGCCTGTAGCCGAATAGAAGAAGGAATTCTGCCGGTCCACATGCAGTCTGCCGAAGAAGGGATAGTCCGGGCCGTTGTAGACGATTTTCCCGTAGGTGAAATAAGAACGCCCTTCGGTGACAATGGCCCTGCGGATGGGCGCCGGCTCCCGGTCAAACTGAAGGGGCACGCGCCATCGTTGAGAAAGCCTGAGAAGAGAGGGAATGATGAAAGAATCTCCGTGATCCGTAAGGAGGAGGTCCGGGTCATAGCGTTGAAGGAACCGGTTGATCTCCCGGAGCAAATCTTCCGGAGAGCCCGGGTCGAACACCAACGTTTTCCCTTCGCAGCAGACGGACAAGGCGTTCCCTTTACCGAAGGGTAAAAGATGGCTTCCCTCCAAGGAAAGTTCCAGGGTGGACAAATCCGGGGTGGTGTACTCCAGGCCCCAGGGAGACTCCAGCGGGCGGATCGCCAGCAGTTGTCCATCTTCAAATTCTATCCCGCAGCGCCCCAGAGGAAAGAGGCCCCGGCAATACAGGTAATACTGGCTCAAAGGAATGTCGCAGTTGAAAAAAGACACTGTCTCTTCCAAGGAAGGGAACTTGCGCAGGAGCGCGGGAAGGCGGTCATAGTCGGAGATGTGCAGGGCGAGTACTTCTGTATCCTGGCCGCTCCAGAATTCTTTTTTTCTGTCCCAGGAGTGGCCGCTGGCAAACCCCTTCCGGACAGCCGCTTCAGCCAGTCGCTCTAAAATCCTCCTCTTTCCCGCGGCATAGATGAAGAAACAGAAGGGGTCTTCCAGACGCAGGGGTTTCCCTTTGTCCGTGCGCATCCACAGGATCATCCGGTCGTGAAGGGGATAAACGTCCAAAAGCCAAGCCTGAGTCTCCATCATTCCTTCGATTTTCTACCCTCTCAATCGGGCATCCTGGATGAGAGGAACGAGTCCCATAGATAAAATTCCAAATTCCAAGCACCAAATCCCAAATAGCACCAAGCTCCAAGCACTAAATTCCAAACAATTCCCAATATCCGATTTTCGGAACCCCAAATATCCAGGCTTTGAGTTTGGGCCATTGAGATTTGGAGTTTATTTGGGATTTGGTGTTTGGGATTTGGAATTTTCAACTCTGCTTCCGGAGTCTCCGCTTTCTTCTTTGAACTTCTCCAGGATCTCCATGAGGAGTTTCTCGTGCTCCAGGCAGATGGAGAGGAGGATGGATTCCAGGGGCCAGGGATGGGAAGTGTAGGCTGCGGCCTGGACATGCAGCCTGGCCCGGTCGAACAGGCGGTCGAAAGCTTCCTGGTCTTCCTGGCGCAGGGCCCGCCGGAATTTTTTCCATTCCTCGTACTCCCGCTCCAAAACCTGGCTGAAAGGTAAAACCGTCCGGCCCATTTTGATTCCTCCGAAAATAGCAGTAGGGGCACGCTGCAGCGTGCCCCTACATCAACCTTTTAAAATCCTCAAAAACCCCCCACGGTCTCCGTAGCGCCAGGGGTGGTTTGTCCAGGACCACCTGGAGGGTGTCGGCAGAGGACTTCAACTTCAAGACGGCATCCGAAAAGCATATCAGTTCCCGAAGGAGAAAGCTCCGGCGTTTGTTGAATCCAGAAAAGGACTGGCTCATCAGAAAAGAAACACCCTCCTGGCTCATCTCCTGAACCTTAGCCAGTGTCTTCCGGAAAAGAAAGGCTGCCTCTTCGCCGGGCACGTCCTCATCGAAGAACATGGTGCAAGGCCCCAGCAGGACAACCAGGGAAGAAGCTCCCGGAGAAAGCTCAGGCTGAAGCCGCTCCCGGATTAGGGTGGCCAGTTGGTGGCAGGTGAACGCCCTGGCCACGGAGATTTTTTTCAGCAATTCATCAGGAGGAAAACCTTCTCCGCGAGCAAACCTGGAGACAACGTAGGGGTCAAAGGCATTGGCCCCGTCGGCCACCAGGACCCTGAACCCTGAGAAAGCCGCAAAAGCAGTGAGGTACACGGCAAGAGCCTCCGGCCGCTTCCCCACAATCAGGGCTTTCCGCACAGGTTTTCCGGCAGGGAAACCCGGAAAGTCTAAAAGAGGGAAAAGATCTCCCCTGGCCTTTTCTATGTCCTTTTCCATGATTAAATTTAATAGGACGCAGATTTACGCAGAGAGCGCGGAGAATGTGGCTTCATTCAGGTTTTTCAAAGTTTCCGATAAGCCACCCCGACCACTTTACCGAGGACGCAAAAACTCTTCTCCCCTTTTTTAACCCGGATGGGAGGCATGGCCGGGTTATCCGATTTCAGGGCGATATAACTTCCCTCCCGGAAGATTCTCTTCACGGTGACCTCTCCATCGATCGTCGCCAGGACAATGGTTCCATCATCCGTAAAAGCGCCCTGTTTCACCAGGAGGTAGTCCTGGGGGAGAATGGTGGGAGACATACTCATTCCTTCCCGGTCCACGCGGACAATAAAGAGACCGGAACCCCTGGCCCAGTCCTCGGGTACGGGAATGGCCCCTTCGATATTTTCCACGGCCTCCAGGGGAGGGCCTGCCGCCACTTTGCCCACCACGGGAATGAATTGCACGGCCGAAAAAGGCCTGAAAACCTGGATTCCCCTGGACTTGGAAGAGCGCGTTAAATTCCCCTTTTTTTCCAGCGCCCGTAAGTGGTCGATGGCCGCCCGGTAATCAATCCCAAAATGTCCGGCAATCTCCCGCACTGTGGGCGGATAGCCATGCTCCGCCGCAAAACTCTGAATAAATCTTAGAACCTGCCGTTGCCTTGGCGTGAGATCCATTTTTGCCTCCTTCATCTTATATACTCATCATTTGATGAGTTGTCAAGAAAATTTTTAGGTGGCGCTTAAATCTATTTTTCCGTATGCTTAGAATCATAAACAGATATCAAACTTAACCGTATAGTGGAAAATAAACAAAACGAGGAGGTAAAGAGATGGAATTCAAAGGAAGCCGCACGGAAAAAAATTTACTGGCCGCTTTTGCCGGCGAATCCCAGGCCAGGAATCGTTACACCTATTTTGCCAGCGCTGCCAGGAAAGCGGGCTACGAGCAGATTGCGGCCATCTTTGTGGAAACGGCCGATAACGAAAAAGAACACGCCGAGCTCTTCTTTCAGTTACTTAAGGGGGGAGAAGTGGAAATTCAGGCAGCTTACCCGGCCGGGGTCATCGGAGACACGGCTGCCAATTTAAAAGCCGCAGCCGCCGGGGAAAATCTGGAATGGACTACCCTTTACCAGAATTTCGCCAGTGTGGCCAAGGAAGAAGGCTTCCTGGAAGCCCAGCAAGCCTTCAGCCAGGTAGCCAAGGTAGAAGAGTTCCATGAGTCCAGGTACCTGGCCCTGCTGAAAAATGTCCTGGAAGGAAGTGTTTTCAAAAAGACTTCATCGGTAAAGTGGCACTGCCGAAATTGCGGTTATGTGTTTGAAGGGAAAGAGGTTCCTGAGAAATGTCCGGTCTGCGCCCATCCCCAGGCTCACTTTGAAGTTTTGGCCGAAAACTATTAAAACATGGTCCAAGGATTCCAGGATTCAAGGGTCCAAGCAGTTGAGACGCATAGAGCCGGGATGGGTAAAATGTCCTGTATTTTCATGGGATCGGAAGGAAAGTCATATTGCTGGCAATCTGCCTTTCCTTCCGATCCCTTACCTAATTTTGATGAAATATTCGATCAACTAATTTGGAGATGATCCGAATTTCTTTTTTGCCCTCTGCCTTCCGAAAGTTTTGCCCCTCGAACCCTCGGCCCCTTGAATCCTCCAACCCCATTAAAGAGTTCTCGCTCTTTAGTCTCCATTTTCCGGCGTTCAGCCGGCGATCCCTCATGGTCATAACCCAGAAGATGCAGGATGCCGTGGATTACAAGAAAGATAATTTCTTCTTCGGTTTTTCCGCCCGCTGCATAAGAGTGGCGCTCTGCGGTCTCTGCCGAGACGACCACATCCCCCAAAAGGTGAGGGTTGAGCGCATCTGGATCGCCGGCCGCCATGGGGAAAGCGATAACGTTGGTAGGACGGTTGCGTTGAAAATACTGGCGGTTCAGGCGGGTGATCTCTTCATCGTTTACGATGACGAGGCTGACTTCACTCCTTTCACATCCCAAGGCGCTTAATATCTTCTTCCCCGCTCTTTTTATCTTCCGGGTGTCGATCTCGACCCGTTTTTGCCGGTTGCTTAAAGAAATCCCCATTGTTCCTCTTCTTGCCGCTGCTCTCCTTGGCTGCAGGCGCAGGGTATTCCACCCGGTGATGGTGAATGCCTGTCAGGATCGTGTTAAAACTTTTGGCAATCTGATGCAGGTCTTTAAGGGTCAGCTCGCACTCATCCAACTGGCCATCCGTAAAAAAGGCGTTAATAATCTTCTGTACCATACCATGCAGGCGGGCGGGAGTGGGCTGGAGAAGCGTGCGGGAAGCAGCTTCTACCGCATCCGCCAGCAAGACCAGCGCGGCTTCTTTGGTTTGAGGCCTTGGCCCATGGTAGCGGTAGGCCCCTTCGTCCACCTGGTCCATCTCCGGGTTCTCTTGATCCTTGGCCTTCTGGTAGAAAAAAGAGATGAGACTCGTTCCGTGGTGCTGCTGAATGATGTTGCTGATCTTCTGTCCGAGGTTGTATTCCCGGGCCAGCTCCAGGCCGTCTTTCACGTGGGAGACCAGGATCAGGCTGCTCATGCTCGGCTCTAACTTGTCGTGTTTGTTTTCCTGCAATCCCTGATTCTCGACGAAATAGAGCGGTTTGGTAATCTTGCCGATGTCATGGTAATAAGCGCTTACCCGCGCTAAAAGAGGGTTGGCATTCACTGCCCGGGCGGCAGTCTCCGCCAGGGTGCTGACGACTACGCTGTGGTGGTAGGTTCCCGGGGCCTCCAGAAGCATCTTCTTGAGCAGGGCATGGTTGAGGTTGGCCAGCTCCAATAGCTTGATGTTTGTGGTGTATCCGAAAACCCATTCCACGAATGGCAGGATCCCCAGGACCACAACCGCCGCCACGACTCCGCCCAGAAAGCCAAAGAGGAGGTTAAAGCCAACCGTCGAGAGCACCCACTCGTGGCCAATCAAGTTTTGACAGAGGATTGTCAAAACATTTACCAGCCCAACTTTGGCCCCGGTCTTCAACAGGATATTGCGGTCCTCACAATAACCCACGCTGTGGGCGCCGACTACGCTGCCGATGAAAAAATACACGGAAAAGAAAACGCTATTGTCCAACAACCAGCCGGCCAAAACGCTGGCCACCACAGAAAATACCAATGCCGTCTCAGAGTTGACCACGATGCGCACCAGTATGGCCCCGGCAGCAATCCCGATACCGTAAACGTAGGCTGAATGGGGTATTTCCGGAAAAGCCGGCTCGATGAAAGGAAAAACCGCCAGGCTCGCCTTAGTCGCCGCCAGCATAGCCACCAAAAGAAGGGTAAGAAAGACCAGGTCTTTATCATCGGGGGAAAATTTGCGGATGTTTCCTGCGGAGAATTCAAAGAGGATGGCCAGCAGGAGGATCACCAGCAGGCTTGTCCCTAGAGCTTGAGACGGAAGGAGAAAACCCACGGCTGAAGCCAGAAGGAGGAGCAATATCAACCGTTTCCAAAGGGACTTTCTCGACTCCAGGTTATTCCCTGCGGATGGGGGGGCAATCTTTCGCCCCCAATGGGTAAAAAACTTGACCCAAAAAGGTTTTTTACGAGATGCGCCGTTGCCTGTAAAATTGCCGGTCAATTCTGACTCCTCCGGCCAGGTAGAGCTTTCATTCCCGTTCTCTTTCGGAAAGATTTTTCTTTCTGGCCTGTCCTTCGTAAGCCCGGATGATTTCCTGAAGTAAAGGATGGCGAACGACATCCACTTCCGTGAAATAGCTGAAGTGGATCCCTTCGATCCGGGACAGGACTTCCCGGGCCTCGATCAGACCCGACACTTTGCCGGCGGGCAGATCAACCTGGGTGATATCGCCGGTTATTACTGCCTTGGAACTGAAGCCCAGGCGGGTGAGGAACATTTTCATCTGTTCCGAGGTCGTGTTCTGAGCTTCATCCAAAATAACAAAAGAATCATTCAGCGTGCGGCCGCGCATGAAAGCCAGGGGCGCCACTTCGATGACCCCTTTCTCCAGAAGCCGGGAAGCCGTCTCAAAGTCCATCATGTCATGCAGGGCATCGTAAAGGGGCCGTAAATACGGGTTGACCTTCTCCAGTAGGTCTCCGGGAAGGAACCCCAACTTCTCCCCTGCTTCCACTGCTGGCCGGGTGAGGATAATGCGATGGACTTCTTTCTTGGTCAGGGCTGCCACTCCCATGGCCATAGCCAGGTAAGTCTTTCCCGTTCCCGCCGGCCCGATACTGAAAACAATATCATAATTGCGCATGGCCTCGACGTAAAGCTTCTGCGCCAGGCTTTTGGGGGTAATCAGCCGGCGCTTGGAAGAAATGTAGATTGTATCCAGGAAAATATCCTTCAATTTAACCGAATTATTACCTGAAAGAATGCGGATGGCGGCAAGAATGTCGTTGGGATAGACGGGGTGCCCCTTGCGCAGGATGTCGTAAAGCTCTGAAAGCAGCCTTTGGGCGAGCTGGACCGCAATTCGCTCCCCGGAGATTGTTAAAGTGTTACCCCGGGCAAAAATCTTCACTCCGATGCTCTTCTCGATGAGCTTCAGGTTACCGTCATTCTCGCCACAGAGGAGCTGAAGAGTGGAAGAATCCTCAAAATGAACCCGGGCAGCAGGGGCTTCTTCAACGATGGCTTTCAAGCCTTCCTATTCTCCGACAGCTCCCTCAGAAAGAGCATGCCAAAACTGGCGCAGGCTGAGTGCATGGAAGCCTTTTGAATTTCCATTCCCAAAAGAACAAAGCCCTCATCTGGCGAGGGCCGGTCTTCATCTCGAAATTTTTGATCAAGATTCCTTATGCCTCATGATCAACATTGATGGCTTCGTAAAAAGTCCATCTGCGGCGTTGCGCTGCATCATCCGTCGTTGCGGCGTACCTCTAAGTACGCCTCACTCCTCAGGATTTGCGCGCCTTACATATGGAGCTTTTTACTTTGCCATCCCAATTTTGACTTTTTACGAGATCATCATCTTTGTTTAATAATATCATAAAATTCAGTGTCAAGCAATTATTTTCCTTGAATCATCCACCCTGCTGACTTAAGATAAGCAGACGATGAAAAGAACCTGCAAGAAAAACCAAGCTTCTTTCTCTGGAAAAAAACATAACATAAACCATCTTCTGGCCATCATGGCCAGACTCCGCAGTCCTTCGGGTTGCCCCTGGGATCGGGAGCAGACTGAAAACAGCCTCAAAAAGTTCCTGATCGAGGAAGCTTATGAGGTGTTAGAGACCATCGAGGCTAACGATCCAGAAGGGTTGAAAGAAGAGTTAGGCGATCTTCTCCTGCAAATTATCTTCCTCTCCCGTATTGCCGAAGAAAAAGGACAATTTAATTTTTTAGATGTGGTCCATATTCTTGCCGAAAAATTGGTCCGGCGCCACCCGCACGTCTTTTCCTCAGTCCCGGGCATTTCCGGTAAATCCCAGCCTGAGGATGCCAAGTCCGTCGTTAAAATTTGGAAGTCTGTAAAAGAAAACGAGCACAGAAATGCCGGAAAGACCTCACTTCTGGACGGCCTTCCTCTATCCCTCCCGGCTCTCGAACGCGCCCAGAGAATGTCCGAGAGGGTTTCCCGGGCCGGCTTCGATTGGCCGGACATCCATGGGGTCTGGGGAAAAGTGCTCGAAGAACTCTCTGAGTTAAAGAAGGCCGGGGAAGACTCCATTCCTAGGCGAGTTGAAGAAGAACTGGGAGACCTTTTCTTCACCCTGATCAACTGGGCCCGTTTCCAGGGAATTTCCGCGGAAGAAGCGCTGCGCAAGACCAACCGCCGCTTTGCTCACCGGTTTCAGCAGGTTGAACTGGATTTGAAACGGAAAGGACGCACCCCGGAGGAATCAACTCTAAAAGAGATGGACGAACTCTGGAACAAAGCCAAAAAAAGCGGTAGGCGTAAGGCTTGAGGCGCAAGGCGTATGTGGGTAAATACATTTACACGTTCTCAACTGCTTTTATGAAATCGTTCCATCGCCTCCTGGGGGCCCTTGGCTAGCATAACTTCTACGGTCTCAGCTCCTCTCTCAACCGCCTCTTTTAGCTCCTTCTTCTCATCCCCCTTAAGAGGTTGCAGGACATAATCGGCTGGATCAGTATTCAGTCCCGCAGGCCGGCCAATTCCTATTTTAACTCTTATAAATTGATCATCCCCGAGGGCATTACGAATGGACTTCACCCCCTGATGGCCGCCATGCCCTCCGCGGAGACGAATGCGTATCTTTCCCGGAGGAAGGTCCAGGTCATCATGCAGGATTATAAGGTTTTCCGGAAGGATCTTAAAAAAAAGGAGAAGCCGGCGTACGGCTTCTCCGGAGAGGTTCATATAGGTTAGCGGTTTGGCCAGAATTACTTCTATGTTTCCGATCTTTCCCCGGCCATATGCGGATTTCCAACCCCGCCGGGAAAGATCTATCCCATGCCGCTTGGCCAGGTGCTCGATAAGCCAGAAGCCCATATTGTGCCGTGTTAAGCGGTAAGTACGCCCGGGATTTCCCAGGCCCACGATGAGCTTCACCCCGCCTCCTTAAAGGTAAACTAAGCCTTGCCTTCTTCGGCCTCCTCTTTCTTCTCCCCGATCCGTTCGGGCTGGGCAATCTCCCTTTCACCCTCCGGAGCAGCCACAATCTCCTCATACTTCGCTTCGGAGATGGGCGGGGTAACGCTGGCCACTGTGAAATTAGTTTCGGCAACGATCTCGAACTTACTTGAAGAGGGAATGTCCTTAACATGCAGGGAATCACCAATTGTCAGCCCGCTAACATCCACCTCGATGAACTCCGGAATATCGGACGGCAGACAGCGAACACGGATCTCGCGGCGGGGCTGTTCCAGGATGCCGCCGGTCTTTACCCCTTCGGCTTTTCCCGTAAGGTGAATAGGGACTTCCACTTCAATCTTCACGTCCATAGCCACTGCGTAAAAATCAGCGTGGAGGTATTTTCGCTTCGTGGGATGCACCTGGAGGTCTTTGAGCATGACCACCTTGTGGCCGACCTTCTCGCGCCCTTCCCCTTTAATTCTCAGCCCGATCAGGGTATTTTCGCGAGCCCCGCTCGTCAATATCTTTTTCAACTCTTCCGGGTTGAGGGATAGGGAATGTGTCTCCATACCGCGCCCATAAAGAACGGCCGGAATCCTGCCTTCCCGCCTGATTCGACTAGCCGCTCCTTTACCTTTATCCATCCTTAAGTCAACTTCCAATTCTCTCTGCTCCATAATACCTCCCTTAAACGAACAGAGAACTCACCGAATCATTATAATGAATTCTCTTGATGGCTTCAGCCAAAATTTTACCCACGGATAAAACTTTGAACTTGGGGTTAGATAGGGCTTCCGGGTTAAGGGGAATAGTGTTGGTAACCGCAATTGCCTCGATGATCGATTCGTTCAACCGTTTCACCGCCGGCCCTGATAATACCGGATGGGTACAACAAGCTACCACCCTGTCCGCCCCCTTCGATGCCAGGGCCGAAGCCGCCTCCACCAGAGTTCCTGCCGTGTCCACAATGTCATCGAGGATGATGGCCTGCAAACCTTTGACTTCCCCGATGATGTTCATGAATTTCGCTACGTTCGGACCATCCCGGCGTTTATCGATGATGGCCAGGCTGGCATTCAGTCTCTTACCGAAGGCTCGGGCGCGTTCCACACCCCCGGCGTCCGGGGAAACAATAACCAGGTTATCCTGAAAGCGGCTGCGGATGTATTCCAGCAGCACCGGCGCGGCAAAAAGGTGGTCCACGGGAATGTTGAAGAAACCCTGGATTTGCCCGGCGTGCAGGTCAACGGTCAAAACCCGATGGGCCCCCGCGGCTGTGATCAGATCGGCCACCAGCTTAGCCGTAATCGGGGCCCGGGGGGAAACCTTGCGATCCTGGCGGGCATAACCGTAATAAGGGAGAACAGCGGTGATGCGGTCGGCCGAAGCTCTTTTCAAGGCATCGATCATGATCAGAAGTTCCATCAAGTTGGTATTTCCCGGGGTGCAGATGGATTGGATGACGAATACATCCATACCCCTCACGCTCTCATCAATGTCCACCTTAATCTCGCCGTCGCTAAAATTCCGTACGTCGGCCAGCCCCAATGATGTCCCTAAAACGTCACAAATCTCCTGGCCTAAAGGAACATTGGAATTTCCCGAAAAGATCCTCATCTGTTCCAACCTTATTCTCCCCCCCTCGTTTCTAAAGAACTGGGTTTCCTGGCTGGGGCGGGAGGATTCGAACCTCCGAATGCGGGTTCCAAAGACCCGTGTCTTACCGCTTGACGACGCCCCAGTGAAAAAATATTTGGACACAGATGAGCCTCTTGCAAAAGTTTTTTTGTGGTTCGACAAGCTCACCACGAACGGAAAAACTAAATAATTTCAACCTAAGCCCGTTCACCCTGAGCCTGTCGAAGGGTAAATTACGGACTTTTGCAAGAAGCTCAGATTTTCACAGATAAACACAGATATATTTTTTATTGTTTCTTTAAATTGAATATCCTGATAATCTGCGTTTAGCTGTGTCCAAAAAGTAAATTCCTTTTCTTTTGATTATATCCCCTGGCAAATGACGGTTCTCCACCCTGCTGGCAAGGCGATGCATTTCTCCGTGCGCTCGGCCTCTTTCTTCCCGGGAAAGATCCCGAATACGACTGGTCCGCTGCCGGACATCAGCGCCCCGCTGGCCCCCTTAGCTAAAAGCTCCTCTTTCATCCGGGCTATCTGAGGATGATGGGATATAGCTACTTTTTCCAGGTCGTTCTTCAAGACCGGCAGAAGGTCCGGCAATCTCGAGTAGGATTCTTCTATCTTCATCTGCCCTTTTTTTTGATTCCCCAGACGGTCGTAGGCCTTATAAGCAAAGGCCGTAGAGATGTAAAATGGAGGAATCATAAGCAGAAACCAGAGCGGATGGGGGAGATCCACCGCCGTTAATCTTTCTCCAATTCCCAGAGCCAGAGCTGGTTTCTGGAAGATGAAAAATGGGACATCGGCTCCCACTTTCGCCCCCAGGGACATCAAATGCTCCTTTCCCCATCCTACATCCAGCAGTTCATTCAACCCCATCAACACCGTAGCAGCATCGCTGCTTCCTCCGCCCAATCCGGCGGCCACGGGAATTTTCTTCTTCAATATAATTTGCAATCCTCTTTGGATGCCGCAATCCTCGAAAAACAACTTAGCCGCCCGAAAGGCCAGGTTTTCCATCCCTTGCGGGGTTTCCTCCCCTTCTGAAAGCAGCCTTATCCCCTGCCCGTTTAGGGTAATTTCCAATTCATCATAGAGATCCACCCGATGCATCAAGGTTTGAATCTCATGATAATTATCCGGCCGCTTTCCTAATATCTCCAAATGCAAGTTGACTTTTGCCGGGGCCAGAAATTTCATCATCCCTTGGGGGCCCGAAGAGTTACATATAGGTTTCTCTCCCCGCGCTTAATAAACAGGCGGACAATCTCCCCCTTTTTAATCGCGGATAGGGCGCCCTGGTAGTCGCTTAATTTCCGGATGACCTGGCCATCCACCTCGCGGATGACGTCTCCCCTTTTCACCCCGCCCTCATCGGCCACGCTTCCCGGTTCTACCTGGCTGACCACCACTCCCCCGGGTTCACTCAAGCGGAGCTGCCGGGCGACCTCCGGGGTAATCTCCTGTACGCTCATCCCGAGTTCAAGTTTGGTTTTTTCCACGGCCGGAGCCGGTGTTTCCTCTTTTAGCTCGCCCACCTTCAACTGCAAAGTCAGGGGTTTCCCTTCCCTAAGAACCACCACTTCCACTTCCTTACCCACGGGCGTGGAGGCCACAACCCTGGGCAGTTCATTCATTTCATCGATCTCTTTGCCGTTGAACTTAACGATTATATCTCCCCGGCGGATTCCCCCGGCTTCAGCGGCGCTCCCGGGAATAACATCGGCGACCAACGCCCCTTTGTTTTGCTCGAGACCGAAGGATTTAGCTAAGTCCGGGGTTAGCTTCTGCACATAAACCCCTATGCCGCCGCGGGTTACCTTGCCTTTCTTCTTCAACTGGGGAAGGATATCTTTGGCCACGTTGATGGGGATGGCAAAACCGATCCCCTGGCCGGTGGCCACGATGGCCGTATTGATTCCTACGACCTCCCCGTTAATGTTGAATAACGGGCCGCCACTGTTTCCGGGATTGATCGAGGCGTCAGTCTGAATGAAATCATCGTATGGCCCTGAGCCAATTACTCTTCCTTTGGCGCTGACTATCCCTACGGTAACGGTTTGGGCCAGCCCAAAGGGGTTGCCGATAGCCATGACCCATTCCCCAATCTCCAGCTTGTCTGAATCTCCCAACTCCGCCACAGGCAGATCTTTCCAGGATTTAATTTTTATCAAAGCCAGGTCGGTTTTCTGATCCCGGCCGATAACTTCGGCCGGAAATTCCTTATCGGTAGAGAGGCGCACCCGGATCTCACTGGCTCCTTCGATCACATGGTTGTTGGTGATGATATGCCCCTCGCGATCGATGATGAATCCCGAGCCCAGAGACCGCTGCACATAATCCCTCTGAGGAACATCGCCAAAAAACCGCTCGAAAAAGTCCTCTCCGAAAAAATCGCGGAATGGATCCCGTTCCCGCGACGGCGGGGAGAAATGCCTAAAAACTCTTCCTCCTCCTTTGACCACCTTGGTCGTGCTGATGTTCACCACTCCCGGTTTGACTCTTTTGGCCAGATCCACGAATAGGTTGGGGGCCAAAGACGAAGACGGACTGGCTAAAACATTCACCTTCTTTGCCCCTAAAAGGTCTACAGCCTTCGCTGAAGGCCGAATTTCCATGGTAGAGGCAAGCAACACCCCGCCTAAAAGGGCGATGACCGCGACAAAAAATAGCGTACTGGTCTGGAACCTCCTATGAGGCGGCCCGAACCGTTCGTTACCTACTGTCATACTGCGCCCCTCCTTTCCTTCTGACTCCTTGCACCCTTTACCTTGCGCCTTTTTATATGTCATTTTTGCATTTCTCGAACATAACGCCAGCGAAGGTCGGTAAGGATAGTCTCCAATAACTTTTCTTCATCGGGCGTTAGATTTCCTCTGGTTTTCTCTTTAAGCATTCCCAGAATATCAATGGTCTGTTTGGCTAAAGGGAGATCCTTCTCGCGTTGTTTGGTTGCTGGATCGGGAATCTCTCCCAGATGCAGCAGCGCTGACGTGCTCAGAGAAAAAATAAAGGAGGAGAAATCGATTTCAGGAAGGGAGCCGGAGGCCGGGCCATTTTCGGTTTTTTCCCTTCCCTCTTTTTCCGTTTCTTCCTGCTGGGAAGAAACTCTCCGGTCGCGAATGGTAAACCCCTTTTTCTCTTCTCTTTCTTCCATGAAACCCCCAGAAAGCTAACGCTTTACCATTTGCTTTTGGCTATTAGCTTTTAGCTTATTGCCTTATTTTTTTCCCGTTTTACACCTTACACCATGCATCTTACGCCTTGCGCCTTACGCCTTCTCCTTGTTAACCTCTTCTTTTTCTATTTGCCGCCGCGTGTAGAGCACACGCTGGGCTACTGTTAAGTTGGTTAGAACTGCCAGAATCCATACCACGATGGGCATGATCGAAGGAATCGCCGCCCCAAAAAAAATCAGCAGGATGCGCTCCGGTCTCTCCATGATTCCCACGTTGCACTGTGGAATGATTGTTTCTGCCCGGGCTCGGGTATAGGGGACCAGAGCGGTTCCCATCAAGCTCAGCCCGCTCAGCACCTGGTACAGGATATTCCCCTGCCGGGAATAAAAAATTAAAAGCCCGACTAAAAGGCTGAGATCTGAGTAACGATCAATAACGGAATCTAAGAATGAACCAAAGGAGCTGGTCGCCCGGCAATTCCGGGCCATGGCTCCATCTAAGATATCAAAAAAACCAGCCAGAACGATCAGGCTGGCCCCCTGGAGCCATTCCCCCGTGGCTAATGCGCAGGCAGCCAACCCATTCAATCCCAGCCCGATGAACGTCAGGGTATTTGGCTTCAAACCCATCCGCTGGATTAAACGGGATGTACGATACAGGAAGGGATCGAGCTGGTCCCCGATCTTGGCCTTGAGCATGGGATAAAGTGGCCCTACCTCTCGCGAAGGCCCTGGATGAATTCCTCTACCATCTGTCTACCTATCTGATCTGGCACCTGTTCGGGCGGGTGCTTCATGGCATAAGCCGAGACCGAGGTCAAAGGCCCTCCAATTTTCCTATCCCTGGCCAGCTTACAACATCGAATGGCATCGATGGTCACTCCGGCGCTGTTGGGAGAGTCCTCCACCGAAAGGCGCAGCTCCAGGTGCAAAGGCACTCCTCCGAATCCTCTGCCCTCGATGCGCAGAAAGCAGACCTTGTTGTCCTTCTGCCAGGGAACGTAATCACTTGGGCCGATATGGATGTCCTGATCATCTAAGGAGTAATCCACGATAGATTGTACGGCCTCTGTTTTGGAGATCTTCTTCGACCGCAGCCGTTTCTGGTTGAGCATGTTCAAAAAGTCCGTGTTTCCGCCTGTGTTCAGTTGATAGGTTCGGTCGATTTTCACCCCCCGGTCGAGAAAAAGCTGGGTCAACGCCCGGTGGACAATGGTGGCCCCTATCTGTGCTTTCACGTCATCCCCGATGATGGGAATTTGTTCTTCTGCAAAACGCCTTCCCCATCCCGGGTTAGAAGCAATGAAGACGGGAATACAGTTGATCAGGCTCACGCCTGTGTTCAGGCAGCAGGTGGCATAAAAAAAAGCCGCTTCTTCTGATCCTACCGGAAGATAATTCAGGAGGATTTCCGCTCCGCTGTCCCGCAAGACCTTCTCCACGTCGCAGGGCTTCTCGTTGGCTATTATAAAAGTCTGATCTTCCGGGTATTCCCGCATATGGTCGGAAATGCCGTCCAGCACATGGCCCATCTGCACGGTGGTTTTGGAATTGGTCACCTGAGGGCTGATCACCCGCGTGCAGTTCGGCAGGGCAAAAATGGCTTCGCCCAGGGGTTTACCCACCTTGCGCTTGTCCACGTCGAAGGCCGCAACTACTTCCATATCCCCGGGTTGATAGCCCCCCAAATCATAATGCATGAGCCCCAATTTTTCCGAACCTTCGTGCCTTTGATAATATTCAATTCCCTGAATCAGAGAGCTGGCGCAATTGCCCACGCCCACGATTGCTAACCTTATCTTCTCCATCAATTCAGCCCCTCTTGTGGGAATCTAAATTATTTACACTATCACTCAGCCCTTGACCCATGTTGCCTGGATGAGAAACACCCGGCGTTCTTGTAACTCCCGTAAGACCCCTTTTGCTCAGGATGCCCAGGTTAAAGTTAATTCTCCATTGACAGCGTCCACAGAGAATCCCGATCCTTCTTTCCAGTGTATAGTAATAGGCATCTTTACCCGTTCATCGATACGCCGTTTCAGAAAACGGGCGCCATACTTTAAACTGAACCCGATCTCCACTAAAGCTTCCAGAGCTGCTCCCGTAAATTGAAAAGACTTCCCCTGGGAAAAGAGGGTCTGCTGGATGCGCCCCAAATAACGCCTCGTAATTTCTTGCACCTCTTCCCGCGTCAGGGGGGAGAAAACAACAATATCGTCAATACGGTTGAGAAACTCGGGGGAGAAATGGTTTTCTGCTTCTTTCAAAATTGCCCTCTTCACTGCCGTAAGGTGCTGCGAATCCACCAGGAACCCCATCGGCTTCATGAAGCGTTTGAATTCATCCGACCCCAGGTTGGAGGTCATTATGATTACCGTATCGCTGAAGTAAACCTTCCGTCCCCGGCCATCAGTTAAAAACCCCTCATCGAACACCTGCAGGAAAAGGTTGAGCACATTGGGATGGGCTTTTTCCACTTCGTCTAAGAGAAGAACCGTATAGGGATTATCGCGCACCTGGTTGGTCAGGATCCCTCCGCGCTCCGAGCCGACGATCCCCCGCGGCATGCCGATTAGTTTATCCATGGATATAGTCCCATCCCGGTATTCCGACATATCCAGGCGAACCATCTTTTTTTCATCCCCGAAAAGAAACTCGGCTAAAGTCTTGGCTAACTCCGTCTTCCCCACCCCCGTCGGCCCGAGGAAGAGAAGTACGCCGTCAGGACGTTCGAAATTTTCCTTCAAGGGCCCTTTGTTCAGGCGTAGATTTCGAGCCAGGGCGGAAATAGCCTCCTTTTGCCCCACAACTCGGGAAGCCAGGGCTTCTTCCATATCCCTGAATCGGTCGGTGGTATCCCGGAAAACCATCTCTCGGGGGATGCGCGTCTCCTGGGAAATAACCTGGATAACATCATCTCCCAGAACAGGGCGGCTGGAGTTGGCGATTTCCACCTTTACCGATGCCGTATCCAGCCAGTTAATGGCTTTATCGGGCAGCCGCAGGTTATGCTGGTATCTCGAGGCCATGGCCAGGCCCGTTTCTATGGCTTCATCGCTGATTTTCACCGAATAATTTTTTTCCAGGCGGGGACGAATCCCCCGCAGAATTTCCCTGGCTTGGGCATGGTTTGGCTCTTTTACGGTAACCACCCGGAAACGCCGGGCCAGAGCTTCATCTTCGGCGATGTGAATTTTATACTCACTGGCCGTTGTAGCCCCGATCATCTGCACCTCTCCCCGGGCCAGAGAGGATTTAAAGATAGTGGCTGCATCCGTGGGAACCCCCAGGGCTGTTCCCGCCCCGATCAAGGTGTGCGCTTCATCCACAAAAAGGATCAAGTTCTGCCTGCGTTTGACTTCTTTGATTACATTTTCGATACGTTCTTCAAACATCCCCCGGAACATGGTCCCGGCCACCAGAGTATTCATCTGCAGGTTAACAACTTGAAAATTCCTTAGGCGCTTGGGCACGCTCTCCGGCTCCATTTCTAATTGGTTAGCCAGACCTTCTACGACGGCCGTCTTTCCCACCCCCGGTTCGCCGAGAATCATCACCGAGTTGGGCCGATCGCGGTGGCAGAGAATCTCCATGATCTGCCGAATTTCAGGCTCCCGTCCGATGATCGGGGGAAGCTTTCCCAGACGGGCCAGTTTGTTCAAATTGACTCCGAAGTTGTTCAGATAAGGGGGAAGATCATACCTTTTTTTGAGTTCTTCGGTTTTCTCCTCCTGCACCTTAGTCTGGACGGATATGATTCTGGTTACGGCCGTTGGTTCTACCCCCATCCCCCTAAGAATGCGCACAGGAATATTGTGCCCTTCCTGGAAAATAGCTTTAAAAAGATCCGTGGTTTCAATAATTTTCCGGCCGGAATTAATCGCCGAATCCCAGGCCAGTTTAAAGATGGTTTTGGTTGAAGGGGGGACCTTCATGCCCCCGGACAAAGGTTGTTTGGAGGTGTTCAAATACTCCTGAAGGGAATGGATAACTTTGCGGGGGCTGACGTTCAGCTTATCGGCGATGTCTAAAAACAGGGTGGATTCAACTTCCGTGATGGCCCAAAAAATATGCTCCACCCCTAAGTAATGGTGCTGGCGCTTCTGGGATTCTTCGATAGCCGAGGCCAGGACCCGATGAGCTTTATCCGAAAGATAGTCTTTGTAATTGCTTAGGTCAATCATACTCAAGTTTTATCACCGATGGGATCGGAAGAACTTTCTCCCCATACTTTCTAATTTTTGATGATCTCGTAAAAAGTCATCAGAACTATGGTTTCGTAAAAAGCTCCAGATGCAAGGCGCGCAAAACCTGAGGAGTGAAGGGTACTTACAGGTACGCTGCAACGAAGAAGGTGAAGCGCAACGCCGCAGATGGACTTTTTACGAAACCATCAATTTTTAAATGGCCAGCCCAAACCCACCCTGGGGTTTTGGTGGTTCAGTCGTTTAAGTTCCCCCAGGATCTCCCGGGAGCGGTCATCCAATTTACTGGGTACTATTATTTTAACACAAATGACCTGATCTCCTCGCCCCCCCCCATGAAAAAATGGAATTCCCTTGCCCGGAAGGCGCAACTGGCCGCCTTCCTGCGCCCCTGGAGGAATCGCCACGATTTCCGGACCGTCAAGCGTGGGCACTTCAACCTCAGCGCCGAGACCCGCCTCCCAGAAGTTAAGCGGAACAAGTATATGCAGATCATCACCTTTTCTTTGAAAGTAGGGATGCTTTTGTATCAGGATACTCACAATCAGGTCGCCGCTCGCACCGCCGTTTTGCCCCGCATGGCCCATCTCTTTCAGGAAGATGCGGCAGCGATCTATCACACCTGGTGGAACTTGCAGGGAGATCTCATTTTTTTGAGTTATCCGCCCTTTCCCGGAACAAGGCTGGCAAATCTTATGACTAATTTTCCCCCACCCATAGCACCGGGGGCATGTTTGCATAAAACTCGCGGGGGGGAGTCCAATCTGTATCTGGCCAGCCCCACCACATCGGTCGCATACTTTCCTTTGACCGGATGGGTCAGTCCCATTGCCAGGGCAATGGGGGCATACAATTTCTCGGAAAAATTGGATATTCCTAACCGTTCCCCAGACTGCTTCCGCAAAAGAGATGTCCAAAGATAAGTGGAGGTCTCTTCCTTTCTGGGGTTGCCGGGAAGCTCCTATTTCTCCCCTGCCGAAGTATTTTTCAAAGACATCCTCAAAGCCTTCGAAATCAAATTCTTCTTCTTCCAGGACATAGTCCCAGGAAAAGCCTGGGGAAGAATGCTCGATTCCCGAACGATCATATCTTGCCCTTTTCTCTCTGTTTGAAAGAATCTCGTAAGCTTCCGCGATCTCTTTAAAGCAGGATTCCGCGGTCTTATTGCCGGGATGGGGAACGAATTGATACGTTCGGGTTAATTTTCGGAATGCCGTTTCGATCTCTTCTTCGGTGGCACCCCGGCGAATTCCTAAAATGTCGTAATAATCTTTCCGCGAGGCCATCTATGGAATAATCTTCAACCTCTCTTACAGAATATACCGGATATTGTTATACCATAAGCGAATCTTCTTTTTCAACACCAAAGATGGAAAAAAAAGAGGCTGGATTCACATGGGGTTACGGCGGGTTTCCTCTTTGCGAGACAGGATGGAACAATTCCATTGGCAAGCCGTTGGATAAGAAAAAGGGGGATCCTTATCGATCCCCCCGAAGGACATTATTTTTTCTCTTCAAATTCCGCGTCTACCACGTCATCGTCGGGACGTGCGGTCTTGCTTTCTCCGGCAGGCCCTTCTGGTTTTTGCTTGCCTGCGGTTTGTTGATACATAATTTCAGCCAGATGATGAGAGGCTTTGGTCAATAGTTCCATTTTTTCCCGGATTCTCCCCATATCACCGCTGGCAATGGCCTCTTTGGCGTCCTTGAGCGCGCCTTCGATAGCGCTCACCTCTTTTATGGGAATTTTTTCCCGGTGCTCATTCAGGGTCTTTTCCGTGTTATAGACCAAAGCGTCAGCCTGATTGCGCATTTCGATTTCCTGTCTGCGCTGTTTGTCTTCTGCTGAGTGCGCTTCCGCGTCTTTGACCATTTTTTCTACTTCATCTTTGGACAAACCACTGGAAGCGGTGATGGTTATGGCTTGATGTTTCCCCGTGGCCATGTCTTTGGCCGAAACATTAAGAATTCCGTTGGCATCAATGTCAAAGGTTACCTCGACCTGAGGCACCCCCCTGGGTGCGGAAGGAATTCCCACCAGTTGAAATTTCCCCAGGGTCCGGTTATCCCGGGCCATGTCTCTTTCTCCCTGAAGGACGTGAATCTCCACGCTCGTTTGATTATCCGCTGCCGTTGAAAAAATCTCGCTTTTCTTCGTGGGAATGGTCGTATTTCGATCGATCAGCCGGGTCATTACTCCACCCAGGGTTTCAATCCCTAAAGAAAGAGGCGTGACATCGAGGAGCAGGACATCTTTTACTTCCCCGCCCAGAACTCCAGCCTGAACAGCCGCGCCCAGGGCCACGACTTCATCCGGGTTCACCCCTTTATGGGGCTCCTTGCCGAAAAATTGGCGGACAAGCTCCTGAACTTTGGGAATGCGGGTGGAACCGCCCACCAGAACCGCTTCATCAATCTGGTTGGGTTTCAAGCCTGCATCCTCCATGGCCTGCCGGCAAGGAGGCAGGGTTTTCTCTAGAAGGTCCATGACCAGCGATTCAAACTTGGCCCGGGTGAGCTTAAAATTCATATGCTTGGGCCCGGAGGCGTCAGCCGTGATAAACGGCAGGGCGATCTCCGTCTCCATGGTGGAGGAAAGTTCGATCTTGGCTTTCTCGGCCGCTTCCTTTAGCCGCTGCAAAGCCATCAGGTCTTTGCCCAGGTCGATCCCCTGATCCTTTTTGAATTCCGCGATCAGCCAATCGATAATCCGCTGATCCAGATTGTCTCCGCCCAGATGGGTGTCCCCGTTGGTGGACTTGACCTCTACCACATTATCCCCTACCTCCAGAATGGAGATGTCGAAGGTCCCGCCGCCGAAGTCATAGACAGCGATCGTTTCATCTTTCTTTTTGTCCAGGCCATAGGCCAAGGCCGCAGCCGTGGGCTCATTAATGATCCGCCGCACGTTTAGCCCGGCAATCATCCCCGCGTCCTTGGTAGCCTGTCGCTGGCTGTCGTTAAAGTAAGCGGGAACAGTGATGACCGCATCCGTGACCTTTTCTCCCAGGTACTCCTCCGCAGATTTTTTTAGCTTCTGCAAAATCATGGCCGATATCTCCGGCGGAGAATATTCCTTATCTTTGATCTTAATGCGCACGCTCCCGCTCGCATCTTTGACCACTTTATAAGGCACCATTTTCATTTCTTCATTAACTTCCTCATAGCGCCGTCCCATAAACCGTTTTATGGAATACACCGTGTTCTCCGGATTGGTCACTGCCTGCCTTTTGGCGACCTGACCAGCCAGGCGATTTCCGTCTTTGGTAAACGCCACCACCGAAGGGGTTAAACGACTTCCCTCTTCATTGATGATGACTTTTGGATCTCCCCCTTCCATAACCGCTACAACGGAAAGGGTAGTTCCTAAATCAATTCCGATAATTTTGGCCATTTTCCCATCCTCCGATATTTAGGCCCTCCTGGGCCTAAAAGTAAAACATATTCAGAAACCTTTTAAAATTTAATCATTTTCAGACCACTTGTCAAGCAAACCCCAAATAAAGAGTTGAAGGAGGCTCTTGCAAAAGTATTTTTTTGTGGTTCGACAAGCTTGTCCTGAGCGAACCGTTCACCCTTCGAGAACCTCAGGGCGAACGGTGAGTCGAAGGGCTCACCACGAACGGAAAAACTAAATAATTTCAACCTAAGCCCGTTCACCCTGAGCCTGTCGATGGGTAAATTACGGACTTTTGCAAGAAGCTCGAAGGTAATTTAATTAGAAGTTTGGAGTTTTTTTACTCCGAACCCTAATCTCCGGACTCCGATCTTTTTCTTTCAGCCATGAGCCGGCGTTTCCCGGTTCCTTTCCTTAGGGTTTTTTTTAAGAAAAGTAAATCCCTTCCCGGGGACGGCATCTGCTTCGATAACATCCCCTTCAAAAAATTCTCCGGCCAGAACTTTCAAAGCCAGCGGATCCTGGATTAAACGCTGAATAGCCCGTTTCAACGGCCTGGCGCCATAGACCGGGTCAAACCCTTCTTGGGCCAGAATCTCCTTGGCGCGTTCGGAAAGATGAAGATCCATCTTCCTCTCAGCCAGCCGTTTTCTCAAATTTCTTAACTGGATATCCACGATGCTCTTAATATTTTCAATTGTTAAGGAATGGAAGATAATTATATCGTCCACCCGGTTCAGGAACTCCGGTTTAAAATGAGATCTCAGAGCCTCCAGAGTCCGGCGGCGCATCTCCTCATGTTCCCGCGCCCCCAGGTCCTGTATCCATTGACTCCCGATATTGGAAGTCATAATCAAAACAGTATTTTTGAAATCGACCGTTCTTCCTTTCCCGTCGGTGAGGCGTCCGTCATCCAAAATTTGCAGCAGAACGTTGAAAACCTCGGGATGGGCCTTCTCCACCTCGTCGAAGAGAACGACGGAGTACGCTTTCCGGCGAACCGCTTCGGTCAGGTACCCCCCTTCTTCGTATCCCACGTACCCTGGCGGGGCCCCGATTAACCTGGCAACGGAGTGCTTTTCCATAAATTCGGACATGTCGATACGCACCATGGCCTGCTCGTCATCGAATAAGAATTCCGCCAGGGCTCTGGCCAATTCAGTCTTGCCCACTCCCGTAGGCCCCAGAAATATAAACGAACCAATCGGCCTATTGGGATCCTGAAGGTCGGCCCGCGCCCGGCGCACGGCGTTGGCCACCAGGCGGATGGCCTCCTCCTGGCCCACCACCCGATTCTTAAGGCGGGATTCCATCTTTAACAGCTTTTCAACCTCTCCCTCCATCATTTTGGCTACTGGTATGCCCGTCCACTTGGCCACCACTTCGGCAATGTCTTCGGCTTCCACTTCTTCCTTGAGCATCTTCTTTTCCTTTTGCAGCCCCATGAGCGCCAGGTTTTCCTGTTCTAATTTTTTTTGAAGCTCCCCGATCCGGCCGTAACGGATCTCGGCCACCCTGGCCAGGTTCCCTTCCCGTTCAGCCTGCTGCTCTTCGTGCTTGGCTCCCTCGATCTGCTCTTTCAAAGAGCGGATCTTCTGGATGGCTTCTTTTTCCTTCTGCCAGTGAGCTTTCATTACTTCTGCGGAGGCTTTTAGTTCACTTAATTCTTTTTCGATCTTCTCCAAACGCTCCCGGGAAGGGCGATCCTGTTCCTTGAGAAGCGCCTGGCGCTCAATTTCCAATTGAGTCATCCTCCGCTCCACTTCATCAACCTCCATAGGCAGGCTATCGATCTCAATCCGCAGCCGGGAAGCTGCTTCGTCGATCAGGTCTATGGCTTTATCCGGTAAAAACCGGTCCGAAATGTACCGATGGGAGAGCGTGGCCGCGGCCACGATGGCTGAATCCTGGATGCGCACTCCATGGTGAACTTCATAACGTTCCTTAAGCCCCCGCAGGATGGCAATGGTATCTTCCACTGTTGGCTCCGCCACTAACACAGGCTGGAACCGCCTCTCCAGAGCTGCATCCTTCTCCACGTGTTTGCGGTACTCGTTGATCGTCGTTGCTCCCACGCAACGCAGTTCCCCCCGGGCTAACGCCGGCTTAAGCATATTGGAAGCATCCATGGCTCCTTCGGCTGCGCCGGCTCCCACGAGGGTATGCAGCTCATCGATGAACAGGATGATCTCTCCATCCGCTTCGGTAATTTCCTTAAGAAGAGCTTTCAGCCGGTCTTCAAACTCCCCCCGGTATTTGGTTCCGGCAATGAGGGCTCCCAGGTCCAGGGCCGCCAGCCGTTTGTTTTTCAGGGTCTCGGGCACGTCCCCGTTGACGATGCGCTGGGCCAGACCTTCCACAATAGCCGTTTTTCCCACTCCGGGCTCTCCGATCAAGACCGGATTATTTTTGGTCCGCCGGGAGAGGACTTGCAGAACCCGGCGAACCTCATCATCACGTCCGATCACCGGATCCAGCTTTCCTTTCCGGGCCAGGTCCGTTAGATCCCGAGTGTACCGGGTCAAAGCCTGGTATTTTTCTTCAGGGCTCTGATCGGTCACTCTTTGCGAACCCCGGATGGCCGCCAGAACCTTGAAAATTTCGTCTTTGCTCACTCCCTGGCTGGACAGAACCTTTGCCGCCGTTCCTTCTTGCTCTTCGGCAATGGCCAGGAGTAAGTGCTCGGTGCTCACGTAAGAATCCTTCAGTCGGTCAGCCTCCTGGAAAGACAAATCCAAAACTTTTTTAAGCCTGGGAGAAAGGTGAGCCTGCCCCATTCCTGCGCCGTAAACCTTCGGAACCTTCTTCAGAACTTCCTCGAGCTGAAACAGGGTTCCCGCAACAGGCGCCCCAAGTTTTTGGAATACCTGGGGCACTACTCCCTCACTTTGCTGGAGCAAGGCCAACAAAAGATGTTCAGGTTCGATCTGCTGGTGTTCATGTTTTTCAGTTATAGCCTGGGCCTCTTGCAGGGCCTCCTGAGCCTTTAATGTCAATTTATCAAATCTCATTTTTTCAACCTTTCCCTATGTAACAAGTTATCAATTAGCAATGATCATTGAACATTGAACATTGATAATTGACCACGGGTGTCCAATTAATAATCGAATAAAGTCAATTGGTTGTCTGGCATGGTGATCAGTTTTGTGCATTTTGGTGGTACGAGTGCCGATAAAATGGGCTTTTTCTCGAAAAGTGAGACACTCAAAAT
>VGSF01000061.1 GCA_016875165.1 Deltaproteobacteria bacterium | reverse complement strand
ATCGTGGGAAATAACATCGCTCGGAGAATTTCCAGCGTGCGTGCGAAGGTGGCTTGGCAATTAAGCCGGGAATATGGAATTCCGATGGCCGAGATCGCGCGTCATTTAGGGGTTTGCACTTCAGCCATTGCCAATGCGATTCGATAAATAGAGATGGAGAATATGAAGTGATAAAAGTAAACTACGTCCCCCATCCACGTCCCCCATCCAAAAATACAGGAGGAAAAACACCAACAAGTCGCTCCCCGCGCGGGAGCGGGGAACACGTAAATTATCTTTTTTACTTTTGTTCATGGCAGCAGCAATGTACAATGTGCAACGTGGCCAAACAATTGCTTTTTATGTGATTGATTTAGAAACATATTGATTAAGGGGAGAAAAATTATGGCAAAACTGGGAAGTAAGAAAAAACCGGCTGTAGCACGGGTACAGACGGAAAAGAGAGCTGGCGAAATAATGCAGACTTGCAATGAACAAGGATGGCAAGTAATTGTGGGAATAGAGCCGGATAAACCTGAAGATGTGTCGGACATTAAATGGCTTCTTAAAAAATATGCGAAGCATCATGAGCCGCAGACCAGGTTTGGCCCCATAAAGGTCAGCCCGAATGACTATTGCCCTTGTGGAAGCGGTTTGAAATATAAGAAATGCTGTTTAGGCAAGGTGTGAACAAATGGATTGAGAGAAGGCGACTCGAATCTCGGTTTCAAGGCGGCTAGCCCTTTCCAGGGATGCCCAAGATGATCATTATTTAAGCTTGGCAAGGAAGCTCAGGTGGATTTTTTGATTACTGGCGACAAAGATTTATTGAACATCTCCCCCGATACTCTGATGAAAAAAGGAATTCCGTGCCGGATCATAAATCCCAACGCTTTCTTGGAGGTTTACCTTAAAACCTGAAGATGGGGGATAAAATCGCGACCGATGCTTTATTCCATCATGATCCGTTGCTTTCCTGGAACGGATTTGCCGGTTACTGGGGCTCAGGGAAAAAATAGAAAGCCCCCTGCCCAGCGCACTAAAAGTCATCCTGATCTTTAACCTATGAAAAAAGGAAGGGGAGCGCCTTCCTTTTCCACGCAGGCATAAGCATTATGATTGTGGATGGATTCCAGGTTCTCGGATTCCACGCGGAACCAGGTAATGTTGGAATGGGCATTAAGGCGTAAAGCAATATTGCGGACGACGTCTTCTACGAACATGGGGTTGTCATAGGCCCTTTCTGTAAGCAGTTTCTCATCCGACCTTTTGAGGAGAGAGAAGACCGCGGAGCTGGCCGAATTTTCCACGATGCGGATCAAATCCTCGATCCAGAAAAATTTCCGAAAAGTTACTTTAACGGTGACCAGGCTCCGTTGATTGTGAGCGCCCTTTTTGCTGATTTCTTTCGAGCAGGGGCAAAGCGTGGTTACGGGGACAGATATTCCAACGACCAATGAGTGATGCCCATTGGTTAAAGAAGCCAGAAACTGGCAGGAATAACCCATCAGGCTCTTGGCCCCGGAGGCAGGGGCCCTTTTCTCGACAAAATAAGGAAATTCCGCCTCCAGGTAAGCCGATTGAGCGTTTAACTTTTCTTTCATCTTATCCAAAATGGTGGAAATGGCCTTGATATTAATTGTGCCGCGGTATTCATTTAAAATTTCGATAAAGCGGCTCATGTGCGTGCCTTTAAAATGGTGAGGAAGGTTGACGTACATGTTCACCTTGCCTACCGTGTGTTGCACTTTGTTCCGCTTGTCCAAGACCGTTATGGGGTACTGGATATTCTTAACCCCAACTTTATTGATCTCCACGCGACGATAGTCTCTGCGATTCTGGATGTCGATCATTTGAGGGGCCTGCGGTAGGTGGCCTGAGAAGTATCCGATTCCCATACCGAGACCCGGCTTACCCGATGAGTCCCCTGGTCAATGCGGCGGGCGAGCTCTTCAAAGATATAAGCCGCAAGATTTTCGGACGATGGGTTTTTTTCTTTGAACATGGACAGTTCGTTTAAGTAACGATGATCCAGAGCCTGAAGCACATCCCGGGTCTTGTTTTTAAGAAGGCGAAAGTCCAGGACCATTCCCAGTTCATTTAAGGTTTCGCTTTCCACGGCAACCTCGACGCTAAAATTATGCCCGTGGAGGGATTCGCATTTTCCCCCGACTTCTCGCAGATTGTGGGCTGCGGAAAAATCAGTTTTGATCTTGATTTCGTACATTTGCTTACCTAACGGATGGAACTCCCGAATAAAAGATGTCGATATTGATGATCTCGTAAAAAATCGTCACTCCGGCCTGCCTGTGCCTGGCAGACAGGTGAAAACCGGAGTCCAGAGGTTTGATAAATCCTTAAAATACCTGGATTCCGGCTTCCGCCGGAATGACGGAAAAAGGGGCTTTCGGACTTTTTACGAGTTCATCAATATTCCAGAAAAAACTTTCCTTATTATAAAGACAAAGTTATCGCATTATGGCTGACTTGTCAACTCCAGGTCTGAGTTTGTCCCTTCAGTTTGATCAGTGATCTATTAATTTCAGGCGGTGCGCTGGCCAAGCCGAAAGGTAGATTCGCTTGGCATCATAAGGTGCTGGTCATTTCATGGAGGGGGCGGAAAAAGGCGCCCCGCCTAATTAAGCGGAAATACTGCCTGAACCTTTGGGAAAGGTTTCTTCCCGGCCGATGCTGCCAGCGCTAATCTCCCTTCCGCCTTGGTCACGACTGAAGTGGCGCCTAAAAAGTGAAGGGGGGCAAGCAGGGGTGGGTTTAAGTTTTTAATTGACTATCATACTCTTTTTCGTATAGGCTTTTTTTGCAGCGTTAGGCGTAATTGGGGAGACTGGTGAAGGCCTATAAATTTGTTTTATTTAACGTATTCAGGCTTCTAAGCTTATACGAATTATTGCTTTTTTATTTTTGGCCGATAGTTCTTTTTAACATCCAGCCATCATTGTAAAACTATCAATGGTCAATGATGATGAACTCGTAAAAAGTCCAACCACATGTCATTGCGAGGAGCGTAGCGACGAAGCAATCCCATGAAATCAAGCACTTATGAAATACGAGATTGCTTCGCTCCGCTCGCAATGACCACTTTTGGGACTTTTTAGGAGACCATCAATGATCATTGGAAAATTAGCAGTGAAAAAAGACTTTATTACGGGAACTGTTTATTGCTGATTTCCCATTGAACATTTTGCAATGATTTTTTACCATTACGGAGGGGTGGCGTGAAGATCGGGATGATGAATAATCCCCGTTATGACCTTGTGGCGGAAATTGCCTGGGCCAAAAAGAACGGATTCGATTTTCTGGACCTGACCTTCGAACCACCAGCTGCCTACGCAGGTGATCTCAGGGCGGCGGAGGTCAAAAAAGCCCTGCAAGATAACAGCCTGGGTGTCGTAGGCCATACAGCCTATTACCTGCCCATTGCTTCTCCGTACGAAACACTGCGTAAGGCCGCTCTGGAGGAGATCCGCAGGGCCCTCCAATTTTTTTCCGAGGTTGGGGCTTCCCGGGTAACAGTCCACCCGGACAAATCCATTGCCTTTATCTTGAATCAGAAGGGGATTCTGAAAACGAATATGCAATCCCTGGGCGAAATAGTTCATTGGGCCGACGGCCTGGGCGTGCAGATTCTTATCGAAAACATGGACCGTACGTTTAACATGGTAGAGCAAATTCAACAGGCCCTTTCCCAGATGCCCCAGGTTGGTTTTCATCTGGATGTTGGTCATGCCAATCTGAACGTGGAACGAAACCGGACCGAAGAATTTCTCCGGGCATTTCACGGACGTTTAGTCCACGTGCATCTTTCGGATAATTTCGGAAAAACCGAGGACCTGCATCTGCCTCTGGGGGCGGGAAACATCGAGTGGAAAAAAGTGATTACGCTGCTGAAAAGTTTTGGGTACGACGGGACCATTACCCTGGAGGTATTTTCCGCTGATCGCCGATATCTCCTTTTCAGCCGGGATAAATTGCGGGAGCTCTGGGAAAAATAGAGAGTAAATCCGCCATCAGATATCAGCGATCAGCAATTTGCTGAAGGCCTGGCAAAACTTAAGAATTAACATACACCATGCCGATTGTAGAGATGATGGAAGCGATTGACCCGGAAAAAACCGGGAGGAAGGAAAGTCTGCCGCCCCTCTCGCTTTTGCTGGCTCATTCCATGGACCGGGAGAAAGTGCAGGAAATTAAGGAACAAGATGAGATCCCCGTTATCGTAGTCTTTCCCGCTCGCGGCGATGAAGAGCTGCTGACCCTGGAGCGGGAGATTCAGATTCTGCAGCCATTGATGGGCAGGATCATCGATGAAATCTGGATCGCCTTCGGGGGAAGCGAGCATGATGACATCCCCCTGATGGCCAAAAAGTATAACGCCCAGGTATTCTATGCCAAATGGAACGGGATGAATGATGCCCGCCGGGGGGATTCGGGCAAGGGCCTTTCCATGCGGGGGTTGCTTTACCACCTCTGCGCGGAGAGAGGACTGAATAATCCCAGGGCCATCATCGAGTTTATAGACGCGGACATCCGGGAAGGATATTTCAATCCCCGCTGGGTCATTGATCCGGTCGGAGCCATCCTCTGGTTCGAACAGATCGAGGTGGCCAAACTTGTCTATCACCGCCCCTTTGGCGGCAGGCTCAACGCCTTCATCACCCCCTTTATTTCCATCTTTGATCACCCGGTTATCAACCCTCTAAAAAGGCTGCTTTATTTCCTCTCCGGAGAGATCGCCGGCACTCTGAATTTCTGGCTTTCGGTTCCCTTCAAGCAAAACTTCGGAATCGAAATGAAGATCCTGACCTCCCTGGCCTTGAACAAGGTAAACCTCCTTTCTAACGCCCAGGACCTAAGCCATGTAATCCAGGTTTTTATGGGAGAAATGGATCATAAACACAGCCCCCTGCGCAGCACCGGGAAAGTGAAAGGCCTGGATGCCATGGCCAAAGAGATTTTTCAGGCTTTTCTTGAGGATTTGGTTGAGGAAGGAATGGTCCGCCTGGACAGAGGCCTGAATTATTCCGACCGATTGCAAATTTCCACAGTAATTCCCCCTTCCGGGGGCGGGGAAGAAATGGGAACGCCCAGTAAACTGGATCTTCCTTCCTTTGAAAAAACTTTTTTCCCCTTAAAACACCTTCCGGAAATCAGAGCCATGTGTCCGTGGATTCGTTAAACAGTTCGGAGTAGGGAGTTCGGAGAAAGAAAAATAATAAGTTCGGAGTAAAAATAAAGAAATAAGAACTCCGAACTTAAAACTCCGTAACACTTTAGCTCTTTGAAAAAAGGTGTGTTGTAAAGGCCAAGGGATTCCAGGGGCCGGGGGCCAGAGAGGAACGCTTGGAATCATGAGGCGCTTATATCTCCGCATATGGGGCGGGCAAGAACCCCCGCCTCCTCCGGAGGAAAAGATCTTTTGTCCTCGTGGCCAAGCGGAACCCCACCCGATGCTTCCGGCGCGTTCCGCTCTAACCCCCAGCCCTCAACAAAGGCTTTAATACCATTTTTTCAAATCGCTAAACTGTTACAAAACTCCGAACTCTGGACTTTTTCTTCTGGGCGTAGAGAATGATGGATTTGGGGAAAAAATAATTGCAGATTTTTTCGGAAATGCTAAGGGGCCTGGAAAAAAGCGAAAGATGGAGGAACCTTCGGTAGGCCCGGGGGATGACGGCTTTCTCATCGTGCAGGCCAAAGATACAGCGCAGCAGCCAGTAAGGGGAGTGAAAAGCGTGAGCGAAACCCACGGCGTAAATGCCCAGCCCGTTTTCTTCCATGGACTGAGCCAGGGCCCGGGGGATGACCTTACGAATATGTCCCCCCGGGGTACGGAAGTACTCCGGGGAAAGCTTGTCATAGACGTATTCCGTGATTACAGTCGGGACCGTAACCGCGAGCTTCCCCCCGAATTTGAGAATCCGGGCTAATTCGGCTATGCCCAGCCGGTCATCGGCAACATGTTCAATAACCTCAGCGCAAATTATCTTGTCAAAGATTCCATCCGCAAAGGGAAAACGCAGGGCATCGCCCCTAAGAAGCAAAACCCGGCCCCTGGCTTCTTTACGCAGGCGCATTTGCCCTAAAACATAACGGGCCTTGAGAAGGCTGCGGTGGCTTAGGTCCATCCCCAGGATGGCGCATTCATGGCGGAAGCATTCAAAGACATGCCGGCCCTCGCCGCAGCCGGCATCGAGCACAAAATCTCCCTGGCGCAGAGGCAACCGGCGAAAATCAACGGTGAGCATGGATGGCTTCCTTATAGACTTCGACCATCTGGCGGGCGGCATTCTCCCAGGTAAATAAGCGGAGAACGCGGCGGCGGGCAGACTGCCCCATGCGCTGGCGGAGGCCGGGGTCTTTTAAAAGGCGGGTAATGGCTTGAGCCAGAGCCGTGGCGTTTCTCGGCGGCACCAGAATTCCCGCTCCATCATTACCCACGACTTCCGGAAGAGCGCCGGCCGTGCTGGCTACCACCGGAAGCTCGCAGGCCATGGCCTCGGCTGCCGGGAAGCCAAACCCTTCATACAACGAGGGAACCACAGCGATCTCGGCGCCGCAGTAAAGGCGAACCAGGTCTCCCGGGTCGATCTTCCCGGTAAAATGAACACGATGCCCGATATGGTACTTATCCGTAAGCGCCGGGGCAAAGGATCGTTCCGGAGCGCCGCCGTCCACTACCGTAAGGGTGACATCCTCGGGAAGGTAGGTCATGGCCTTAAGAAGGTAGAGAAGACCTTTTTTGCGGTCCTCGGAATTACCGACGAAAATGAGGCTCTTTGGTTTTTTGCACAGGCCGGGGGAAGGGGCAAATTCCCGGTTGTCCAAACCATTATAGACCACGCGAATTTTTTCCGGGGCCACGCCAAAAGCTCGAGTAATTTCCCGGGCGGAATCATGGGAAACAGTTATGATCCGGTCCAGACGATTGCTGACGATTCTCTGCATGATTAACGGATAATAAAGGACCCGCTTCACCTTTTGTTTCAGGTCGGCGGGTTGTTCGAACCAGGTAGCCCGGTCGATGGAGAGAGGGTGATGGAGGGTGGAGACTACGGGAACCCCTAACAGCTTCCAGAGGAGCATTCCATAGCCCAGGCATTGATTGTCATGGAGGATGTCAAAGCGGTGGTTCCTGGCCAACTCTATTAATTTAAAGAAGGCGCGGAAGCTGAAGGCTTTAATCTCCGGGAAGACGCCGAAACGGGAGGCGCTGAATTCGTAGAAATTCAGAGGGGAAAATATTTTGAAAGGGTTAGCCGGCGGGAGGAAATCTTTTTTCTTCCCGAAGAAGTTGAAATTTTCCACCCGGTGCACGAAAGCCCCTTTTAAGAACAAGGGCCAGGGTGGGCCAACGATGACATGCACTTCATGGCCGAGCTTTATAAGCTCATTGGCCAGGTAGGTCAGGTAAATTCCCTGACCTCCGCAATATGGATTACCGCGATAACTAAGCAAAGCGATTTTCAAATTTATCTCCTATCGCCAAAGGACGTAGCGCAAAGCGCATAGCGTTAACAGAAAAAAACTTACACCTTACAGCTTACACCCTACACCCTATTTTTTAAAAGTTCCCTAACACTTTACATCTTTGAAAAGAGGTGGGGCGTAAGGTTAGAGGGAATCCATGGTCCGGGGGCCTGGGCGGCCCGCTTGGAATCATAAGGCGCTGATTTCTTCGCGGGTGGGGCGGGGAAAACGCCCCCCGCCTCCTCCGGCGGAAACGAGCGAGGTTCTTCGTAGCCAAGCGGAAACCCGGCCGATGCTTCCGGCGCGTTCCACCCAGACCCCCGGACCTCAACAAAGGTGGTAAAACCACTTTTTCAAACAGCTAAGGTGTTACAAAGTTCCTTATAAACCTCAACGGTCCGCTCAGCCACTTTTTCCCAGGTAAAAAGCTCTTCGACGCGCTTGCGGCCCATCATTCCCATTTTTTTCCTGCCAGCTTCGTCCCCGAGAATTTTAATGATCCCCGCTGCCAGAGCTTGAGGATCCCGGGGGGGAACAAGAATACCGGCACCGTCCTCTCCCACGACTTCCGGCAGGGCCCCAGCGCGGGTGGCCACCACCGGCGTGCCGCAGGCCATGGCCTCTGCTGCCGGCAATCCGAACCCTTCATAAAGGGAAGGAAGGACTGCGAGTTTCGCGGAAGCATAGAGTTTACGGAGATCCTCAGCGGATAATTTTCCGGTGAATGTGACTCGTGAGTTCAGCCCGAGTTCCCGGACAAGCTGCGGAGCATAGGTTTTGAGGGGCGCTCCCTCATCGACGATGGTTAAGGAAACCTCTTGCGGAAGAAGGGTCATGGCTTGCAGAATATACAAGACGCCCTTTTTAGTGTCGTCGGTGTTTCCAACGAAAAGCAGGCTGTTTGGCTTCCTGAGTTCGTCGTTTAATGGCCGGAAAAAGTCGGCATCCAATCCATTATAGACCATGCGGATTTTGCTGAGCGGGACTTCAAAGGCCCGCTGGATTTCCCGGGCTGTCTCGCCCGAAGATGTGATGACCAGGTCACAATGCCGGATTACCCGGCGTTGCATGGTAAGAGGGTAGAAGACCACCGTATAGTATCTCTCCTGGAAATTCCGGTCGCGTTCCAGGCTGGCCTGGTAGTCTATGGTTAAGGGATGATGCACCGTGGTGACCAGGGGCCGGCGGAAAAATTTTGTCATTAAAAGCCCATACCCCAGGGATTGCACATCATGAAGAATGTCGAAGTTTTCATTCGGAATCATTTTTTTAAGAAGGCCGAGGGCGCGAATGCTGAAGATGAGCATCTCCGGAAAGAAACCTATGCGGGTAGCGGCAAATTCGAAAAAATTAAGTGGGCGGATGATGCGCCAGGGATCTCCCGGGGGAAGAAAATTATTGCGCACCCCCCAGAGATTCAGGTTTTCCACGTTGATAATTTTGGCCCAGGGCATGGGCCAGGGTTGCGGAGAGCCGACCAGAATAGTCAAAGAATGGCCCATCCGGGCCAGCTCCCGGGACAGAAAATAGAGATACACACCCTGGCCGCCGCAGTAGGGATTCCCTCGGTAGCAGAGGAGGCAGATTTTCATTTTGGGCTTTTCCACTTGACTCATGTTAACCTGTTGTTTAGGAATCAGTTTGTTTGAGAGGTATCGTTACCGGTGGCTTTCTGAGGCTCGGGGGCCAGGGCGCTTCGCTTGGCATCATGAGGCGCTCGGTTTTCCATGGATTAGGCGGGGAATAGCCCCCGCCTCAATGCCCGGAAACCCAGCAAATCCTTTCCTTCAAGGGTTTCTCCCGGCCGATGCTGCCAGCGCTCAGCCCCCTGGCCCCCGAGCCACGATACAAACTGTGTTTAACAACAACATGAGTCAAGTGGAAAAGCCCATTTCATTTTTCAGTTTTATAATGAACGGCAAAAGAAAGTAGTCATTACGAATAGTCCAGCATCGCTCAGAAAACCCCCCCCCTTTTCGAAAGGGGGGCGTGGTTGTTTACGGTTTGTTTTCTAACTTAGATTCTGCTGTGGATTCGGGGGCCGGAGGAGTGGTCTTGATGGTCAAGATAGTCCAGCCGATCCAAAAACCGAGAGTCAGGATTCCCAGAAATCCAATGAGCACAGGGATGGCCAGGGCCCAGTAGCTCTTAACGGAAATGCCCCACAAAAAAAAGATAGCCACGCCTATGATGGCCAGGCACAATAAAGCGCCCCAAACGCGGGAAGTATCACCCATTTACTTTGCTCCTTTCTCATTCCGAAAGATTCTTTCGGGGCTTGCCCATGATGACTAACACATCGCTCCATTGGGGATGCCAGGAAGCTATGCGATCTAACAATCTAAGGAAAAATAAAGCGACCGGCCTGGGGAATTTTTTTAAAATATTCGCCCAGTGAGGGAAACCCCAGAAGAGGGAAGTTCCCTTAATTTTCTCAATCCGCAAATGCCGCCGGGCCAGGGCAGTTATCGATGGATAATCAAATTTGAATGTGTGGTCCGCCGGGACTTCCCAGATATGCGGACGGGCAATTTCCCGTTTCCGGTAGCGCTGAAATAACCTGTTCAGCTTCCTGCCCAGTAAACAGCTTAAACTCTCAAAATTGGCCAGGGAAATGACCACTTTCCCTGCGGGAGAGGCTACGCGGCACATTTCCGCTACTGCCAGATCGGGGTTGCCAAAGTGATCAATTGCTCCTTTGCAAACCACCCGGGCGAAGGAACTATTCCGGAACGGCAGGTCTTCAGCCAGGCTGCTCACTAACCGGACCACCTCTCCAGAATCTTTGGTCCAGTCTCTGGCTTTCCTGATCATGACGCGGGAGGGTTCGCAGCCGAATAAAATTGCGCCCTTTTTAGCAAGGGAAATGGCGTCGATCCCCCGTCCGCAGCCAACATCCAGGATTCGATGACCGTTGGCTGAGTGAGCGGCCAGGAGTGTTTCTTCGGTCATGCGCTTAAAAACAAATTCAGTATCGGGAGAAAGAACAGGGGGCAGAACATCTTCATCGTTCCAATTCCGATCCACTTTGCCGGAAGTTGTTTTCTCCGGATTAATTTCCTCCCGGCCAGAATTCCTTTGAGCCGATTTTGCTGGAAAGGGATTTTCAGGCACGGGGTTCTCTTTCTGATAAAGCCACCCTGGGTCGGCGACGGGGCTGTGCGGCATGGCTCCGGGCCAGGGCCAAATCCACGATACGGCCGAGGAATTCGGGGTAAGTAAAGCCGGCGGCACGGGCCGAACGGACCATTCCGGCATCGGGGGATATGTCCGGGTTGGCATTTACCTCCAGAACGTAAGGGATTCCGTCCCGGCTTAGGCGTATGTCCACGCGAGCGTAATCGCGGCATTCCATGACCTGGTAAACCTTAAGGGATATGCCGGAAATTTCTTTTTCGATTTCCGGCGAAAGAAGCGCAGGGCAGCGCGGGACCGTATGGCAAAATTCCTGGCTTCCCTCCACCCATTTTGCTGAATAGCCGCAAATTCTGGGTAAGCCGGGGGGCATGGAGGAGAAGTCGATCTCGGATATGGGTAAAACCTGCGGATGGTCATTGCCAAGGATGGAAACATTCAGCTCGCGGCCATCGATGTATTCCTCGACTAAAACCGACTGTTTATATCCCTGGTAGATTTTTTGAACCTGCTGGTTGAGGGATTTTTCATCCTGCACAAAAGCGTCGTTGTCGATGCCCAGGCTGGCATCTTCCCGCAGGGGCTTGACGATGAGCGGAAAACGCAACCCGTCAAGTGATTCTTTTTCTCCGGGTTGCCAGACCCGGAAAAAAGGGGTGGAAATATTATAGTGGGCGAAGATGGACTTGGTTTTCCCTTTATCCTGGGAAAGGGCCAGAACCAAGGCGGGAGAGCCTGTAAAGGGGATATCCATAAGTTCCAGAAGCGCTGCCAGGTTCATCTCCAGCCGGGTTTGACCGAAAAATTCTTCACAGAGGTTGAAGATTAAATCGGCCCGGGCTGAAAGAATTTTTTCCAGCAAAGAGGGCAGCTCGTCATCGGCTTCCAGGGTTTTTACCGAATAGCCTAAAGAGCGCAGGGCCTGCTGCACAGCCTGAAGGCGGGAACGAACGGACTGCTGCCCGATTAGATCAGGAGTCCCATCGGGGAAAAGGGGTGAGGGCAGGGTGTAGAGGATGAGGATCGAAAGCTTTCTCATAGCTTTAACCCAACCCTCTGGCAGGCAGTTTGTAAAACGCGGTTGATCAAACCGTTGTAGGATAAACCGGCGGTCCGGGCGGCCTTGGGAAAACAGGAGTTGGCATCGGGGTTGGGCAGGATTCCGGGCAGCGGGTTCAGCTCCAGGATATTGGGCTCACCCGAGTCATCCAGGCGAATATCAATACGGCACCAATCCCGGCAGCGCAGGGCCAGGAAGGCCTTGCGGCAGACGTTCCGAATTTTCTTAGCAAGCCGGGAAGATATTTTAGCCGGGCAGGTAAAAATTTCTAAAGGCTTCTCCACAGTATCCCAGATCCATTTGGCTTCGTAAGAGTAAATGGGGTTGATCTCCGGGGGTAATTGCTCAAAATGGATTTCAACGATGGGGAGTATTTCCAGGTCAGTGCCGTTGCCCAGGAGGGCAACCGTGAACTCCCGGCCCGGAAGGTATTTCTCCATCAGGGCCGGTTGGCCATACTTGGTTAGAATGGTGGATACCTGCTCCTTAAGTTGCTTTGACGTGCGCACCAGGGCCTTGTTGCCGATGCCTTTACTCGATCCTTCCCAGAGGGGTTTGACCATCAAGGGGAAAGGGGGCAGATTCTTCATATCCTTAATATTATGGACAACCACAAAGGGGGGAGTAGGAATTCCGTGGTAGCTCATAACTTCCTTGGCCAGGGATTTATCCAGGCAAAGGGCCAGGGTCAGAGGATCCGATCCGGTATAAGGGATGCGCAGCATTTCCAGCATGGCCGGGATCTGCAGTTCGCGACTTACGCCATGCAGCCCTTCGGCAATATTGAAAACAATATCGGGCCGGAACTTGCGGAATTTTTCGAAGGCTTCTTCGCCGCCTTCAACCAGAATTACCCGGTGTTTGCCGGCCAGAGCAGAACGGACTGCTTCAATGGTTTCCTCATCATCCCATTCAGCATAGAGATCATCGGCCAGGGGATCTTCTGAGGGCTTCTTCAGGTTGAAGCATAACCCCACTTTCATGACGTCTCCAGTTGATCCTAAAATAGAAAAACCGCCGCAGCCACCACTGTTGACCAGCCGCTTTTGACGATGCTGGACTGGGTAATATTGGTCGTGCGCACGATTTTATCACTGATGCGATAAAACTCTTTTTTTTCATCCCAGCTCTTGTCTTCGTCGAATTCTATGCCCAGGGTGGAGGCCAGCATGGCCGCGGCGAGATCCTCGGCATAATCCCCGGCTTCTTTTTCGGTTTGGCCATAGGCGTGATGTTCGCTTAGGTACCCGTATAAGGATTTTTCCGAAGGAATGGCGCAGCCGATGGAGGCGGCGATCAAACGCCGAGGTTCGTTGGTGCTGCATTTGGCCAAAACGCAGAAAGTGATGCCCCCGGGGACGAGTTCCCGGAGTCCCTGGACGCGGGGGATGATTTTACAGCGGGGCGGAAGAATGCTGGAAACAGTAACCAGGTTGGCCTTTTCAATGCCGGCGTCGCGCAAGGCCAGCTCGAAAGAGCGCAGCTCTTCTTTATGACCACCCACTCCCTTAGTAAAAAAAAGTTTTCGGGGGACCAATGTTTCCACCATCCTCACCCTCCCTTTTTACGTTTTGATTTTTTTCGCTGCTAAGTGAGCGATAAAATATTTCGCCCAAAAATCTGTAAATCAGTTTGGCAGCCAGAAAATCCGGGGCGATCAAGCCCGGGACGGGGGTCAGTTCAACCACGTCGAATCCGACGACGGTTTTTTCCCGGGCGATTCGCCGCAGTAATTGAGTCAGGGTTTTCCAGTTGAACCCTCCCGGTTCCGGCGTGCCCACCGCAGGCATGATAGCTGGATCGAGGACATCCAGGTCAATAGTTACGTAAACCTCTGAAGAAAGATCCCGGCACACTCTATCTTCCCAATCGGGATTTTCAGATAGAAGATGCCAGAAGAAGGAAGTCACCCCCCCTTTTTTTTGGAAGGCCCTTTCTTCCCGGGTCAAACTTCGCAGGCCCACTTGCACCAGGGGTCCCAATTCCGTCAGCCGGCGGCCCACGCAAGCATGGCTGAACGATGTTCCTTCGTAACAATCGCGCAGGTCGGCATGCGCATCCAACTGGAGGAAGGAGACTTGGGGATATTTCTTTTTGACGGCCCGGGCCATTCCTAACGTAACGGTGTGCTCTCCGCCGATGAGCACGGGAAATTTATTTTGGCGGATCAGCTTTCCGGCACAGGCCTGAATTTGCCGGACCATTTCTTCCGGGCCGGAGGACACGGCCTGCAGGGGTTCTGCCGTATGAAAACCAATCCGGTAAGTTTCTTGTTCTAATTCTTCATCAAAAAGCTCCATGTGGGTGGAAGCTTCCAAAATGGCCAGAGGCCCGCGGCGGGATCCCGGAAGATAGGTGCTGGTCAGATCGTAGAGAACAGGCAAAAAGACGACCCGGGAATTTTCCAAGAGGGATTCATGGCCAGGAAGTCCACCAAAATTAAAGGGAATGGTGGAAGGTTGATCGCTCATCTCTGCCCTCTTTTCCCGGATGTTTTCCTTTTCTGAGGTTTAGAAAAAAGTTTTGGCATATCCGGCCGGAAGCGCCGGGAAAGGAAATTTTTGCTCTCCTGGGCCACGGCCGTGGCCATAAGAGGTAGGGCGACCGTGGCATCGCAGTAAAGAGTAACCTTTTGGGCGCGTTCAAAAATCTTTCCCCAGGATTGGGCTTCCTCGAAAGTGCAACCGCTCAATCCGCCCCAGTGGGGCGCGTCCGTGGTCACCTGGATGGCGTACCGGTGTCCCTGGACTTTGATGTTCATTAAGTTGGCCGTTACTTCCGTCTGCTGAATGAAATTTTTCGGAGTTCCCCCACCCAAAAAAATTACCCCGGTGACTTTTGATTGGGCAACAATATAAGCGGTCTCCCGCACGTCAGTTAGAATGTCAAAGAGCAGGGGAGGGTCGCTTTTTTCCAGGGCCAGGGCAATCCCGATGGAAGAATCTCCCATTGCCGGGCAATAAATGGGCACTCCGGCTTTGGCTGCAGCCGTGATAATTCCCTCTCCTTTACCCTCCCGGATAAGTTGCTCTCCCAGGCGCAAAAAGAATTCACGGGTGGGTAAGGGCTGCCCGGGCGGCAAGGAGCGAGCGAAACCCATGATGTAGCGATCCGTCTCCACAAATTCCTTTTCCACGGCAAAGACATCATAGATGCGGTCGATCCCTTCTTTTTTCAGCTCAACATCATCAAGGGAACAATTCCCCTGCCAATGGAATTTTCCCAGGGTTTCATGAAGATCATGGAAAAGGTTTGCTCCCGTGGAAACCAGGCAGTCAATCATCCGGTTCTTAATGAGATAAACGAGCAAATGGCGCATTCCTGCCGGAACCAAAGCGCCCGCTAAACCGAGCAGTATGGTTGTCTCGTTCTTGAGCATCTCCAACCAGATCTGAACAGCTAAGGAAAGGTTTTTCCCCTGGAAAGCAGTATGGCCCATTCTGCGTAATAGGTCGGCCAGGTTATTTTCTATCCGAACCTCCACTGGCCTAACGGGTTGTTTTAATTTCGAGTGCCGGCTCATATATTTTCCGCCTCCCAGCGGTTTGTGTTTTTTCTTTCAGATAAAAAATACTTAAATTATTTTTTTTCGTCAAGGAATTTATGATGAATGCCCGAAATAAGTTGACCTTCGCTAACCAATTTAAAAAAATCCCTTGACCCCTGCAATCATTTTCTTTATATTCAACCCAAATTTTACCTGCCAATTCATTTCCTTTACATATTTTGGCCTGAGTGTTTTTGCAAATAGAAAGTGTTCTGTGGTTTAGATTGTATCACGAGCAACTTGGTCTTTGTTTTTTTACAGCTCTCTAAAAAATGCAATTTGTATTACCCTGGTCTATGCCAAAAAAGGGTTCAATTCGCCGTGCCTGAAACGGAGAATCGAAGGGTTTTATGGATAGTCCAATAAAGTCCTATCCGGTGCCAGAGCGAACCGTAGGCCAAATATTGGAGGATAAAGCCAAAAGGAATCAAGAAAAGGTCTTTCTCTTTTATGAAGACCAACAGATCACTTATCAGCAGACCAATGAAAGGGCCAACATTGCTTCTAATTCTTTCCTAAGCCTCGGGTTAAAGAAAAATGACAAAGTAGCCATGGTGATGGAAAACTGCCCGGAATTCCTTTATGCCTGGTTTGGATTGGCCAAAATAGGAGCCTGGACTATTCCCATAAATGTCGCCTTAAAGGGGGAAGGTTTGGCCTATATTATCCAGCATTGTGATGCGGAAACAATTGTCGTAAGCCTGCCTTTTTTCGAAAACATAAATTTTATCCGCAAGGACCTCAAAAACATCAAAAGAATCATCGTGCATGTTCCATCGCCCGGTCATGATCTGGAAACAAGGGGAGAAATTATTCTCTGGCCTGATTTTTTCCAAGGCTCCAACCATTCCCCGGACATTGAAGTAAAACATGACGATTGGATGATGATTGTCTACACCGCCGGAACCACAGGTCTGCCCAAAGGAGTTTTAAAGGCCCAGTCCTATTCCTATACATCGGGTCTCTCGGTGGCCTCTTTTACCCGGGCAACGCCGGACGATAGGTTTTTGACTACCCTTCCCCTTTTCCATATCAACGGTCAAAATGCCACGACCTGGGCGGCCATCGCCGCCGATGCCAGCACAGTCCTGGCAAAACGTTTCAGCGCCAGGCGGTTTTGGGATGACATCAGAAGATACCATGTGACCATAACATCTTTTCTCGGGGCCATGATTCCCATTCTGCTCAAGCAACCGGAGAAAACAAATGATTCTGAAAATCCCTTGCGCATAGGGATAAGCGCGGGTACTCCTGCCGCTGGCTGGGAAATCTTCCAGGAGCGATTTCAAGTTAAGATTTTAGAATTATACGGCAGTTCGGAAGGGGGGGCCTTACGAAATTCTGACGGGAAGGTGGGCTCGATGGGTAAAGCAATACCCGTCAATTTAGCCCGGGTGGTGGATGAAAACGACCAGGAACTCCCGCCTTATCAGGTAGGGGAATTGGTTTTTAAATTTGTGGATCCAAACCTACAACTGCCCCAATATTATAAGATGCCGGAAGCAACGGCTGAAAAGACAAGAGGAGGCTGGTTGCGCACGGGTGATTACGCCTACAAGGACGAAGAGGGCTATTTTTATTTTGTCGATCGAAAAAAGGACGCCATCCGCCGCCGGGGTGAAAATATTTCCACCTATGAGGTTGAAAAAGTCATCAACGCCCACCCGCATGTATTGGAGTCCGCGGCCGTGGGTGTGCCGGCGGAAATGGGTGAGGATGAAGTAAAAATTTGCGTGGTGTTGAAACCCGGCCATAAATTGACTCCTGCGGAATTAATCGCCTATTGCGAACCGCGCATGGCCTACTTCATGGTTCCCAGATACGTGGAGTTTTTAGACGTCCTTCCAAAGACCACCACCCAAAAAGTTATGAAAAGTAACTTAAAAGAAATGGGTGTAAATAAAAACACCTGGGATCGAGAAAAGGCCGGTTATCAGGTGAAAAAATATAAAGAATAGAACGTGACTAATGCAAATGAAGAAAGAAATTCGTGACACTTCAGCTCTTTGAAAAAAGGTGTGTTGTAAAGGGCAAGGGATTCCAGGGGCCGGGGGCCAGAGCGGAACGCTTGGAATCATAAGGCGCTTATATCTCCGCATATGGGGCGGGCAAGAACCCCCGCCTCCTCCGGAGGAAAAGATTTTCTATCCCCGTGGCCAAGCGGAAACCCAACCGATGCTTCCGGCGCGTTCCGCTCTAACCCCCGGCTCTCAACAAAGGCTTTAATACCATTTTTTCAAAGCGCTAAACTGTTACAAAAATTCTTATAACAAGGAGGAGTAAAATTATGAATCATCCGAAAAAATGGATAGGCTTGGGATTGGCTCTGGGCATATTCTTAATCTTTGCCGTAGCCGGTCTTTCTCAGGAGAAATCTCCGGGGGCAATGCCCAAAGTGGTGGTTATCTCCACCCATTCGGTAGGCTCAATGGCTTATGTATTCACATCCGCGATCGCTGAAGCCGTAGAGGCGAAAGTCGGAATAAAGTCAAGAGCGCTCCCATCGGGAACAGATGTTTCCAAGATGATCCCGGTTCGTTCAGGGGAAGCACACATAGTTGTTTTTACCACCGGATCATCATGGGTGGTTACCCGCGGGGCAGAAGACTTTGCCACCGAAGCATGGGGACCCTACCCATTACAAATTGTATGGCGGGGGGGAGATTTATATACCGCACTATATACCCGGGGAAACTCCGGAATTAAGAAATTTTCTGACATTAAGGGGAGAAGAGTGGGGATGGTCCCGGGATATCCAGCTTTAAACAACAACATTAAAGGCGGCCTGGCCTATGCCGGTTTAACTCTAAAAGATGTTACGGTTGTTCAATTGCCGAGTCATGGGGCGGCGGGAAAAGCCCTTACAGCGGGTACGATTGATGTATATGTATATGGAACCACAGGCGCCGACCCTATGGAAACTGCCTCAACCCCCCATGGTATTTATTGGATTCCTTTTGACCCCAATGACAAAGAAGCTTGTAATCGTTTCTTGGAAAATGTTCCCTGGGTGGCCATAGGCCCCGTAGCCCGGGCTGCGGGCATGAAACCGGGGGATCCCCCTTTTGTTGGTTTGGTCTCTCCCTATTGCTATTATGCTCCTGAGGGCATGAGCGAAGAAATGGTTTACCTATATGCCAAAGGAATATGGGATGGTTACGAGTTATACAAGACCAAGACGGTCGATCTTCCATTCTGGGACCATAAATCTGCGGTCAACACAGTTGGAGTCTATTACCCATACCACCGGGGTCTTGTAAAACTTTTTAAGGAAAAAGGCGTATGGACCGATGAACTGGAAAAACACCAGAAGCAGCAACTCGCCAATCAGGCAGAAAGGGTGGCCCTGTGGAAAAAATTCCTGCAGGAGGCCGCAGGGATGAAGATTAAAGTGGGGAGTGAAGAGTTCAAAAATGCCTGGTGGGAAAGATTGAGGGAAGCCAAACTTCTCCTTTAAAAAGTTGCGCAAGATGTCAAGGTCTCAGAGGCCGCGAATCCCCCCTTTTTAAAACAGCAAAACGGGAACATACTCGGGTAGTAGTGCTTAGTTGCAAAAAATCAAGTATGATGGTTTCGTAAAAAGTCCATCTGCGGCGTTGCGCTTCACCTTCGTCGTTGCAGCGTACCTTTAAGTACGCTTCACTCCTCAGGTTTTGCGCGCCTTGCATCTGGAGCTTTTTACGAAACCATAGTTCTAATCACATGTCATTGCGAGGAACGTAGCGACGAAGCAATCCCATGAAATCAAGCACTTACGAAATACGAGATTGCTTCGCTCCGCTCGCAATGACCACTTTTGGGACTTTTTACGAGATCATCAAGTATGAATCACCTTCATTTATAGGACTTATTGGCGCCCAGCTTTGCTGTAGTCAGGGAATTAGGGCGATTAGTCCGCCTTAGGCGGGGCAGCCGCGGCCGGGGAAAATCGGAAACGCTTGCCCAAGATTATTTTAAATCTCCAGGGGATACAAGAATGCCAGAAGAAGAAAAGAGACTATCGCGGCATCGGACGCTCAAAGGTTTCATAAGGTGGATGGTGATTATTGCTTCCCTCATCCCCCTGACGGTGGCCGTTATCCACAATTTCCAGATCTCGTTTTTTGGCGTGATCCTCGGCGGGAACAGCTATCTTTATCTGCTATTAATGTTTTATATTCCGCTGGTATTTCTTTCTTTCCCTTATAAAAAAATGGGGCGAATGGATGAAGTTCCCTGGTATGATTTTTTGTTGGCGATTTTGGCGTTTCTATCGGGCCTCTATTTTTTCATTCATAGCATGGATATCCTCTCCATGGGATGGGAGGTGGAAGCTCCGATGCCGGCAAGAATATCTTCCTTTATTCTTCTCCTGCTAATTTTGGAAGCTTCGCGGCGAACGACTGGTTTGATTTTTACCTGCGTATGCCTCTTTTTTGGCAGTTATCCCCTTTTTTCCCAACACATGCCCGGTTTTTTGATGGGCAATGCTTTTTCTTTTTGGAGAACAGTTAGTTTCCATGCCATGGGGGATGCCAGTATCGTCGGTTTACCCATGACGGTAGTCGGCAATGTTTTAATTGGATTCATGATTTTTGCAATCGCTCTGCAAGCTACCGGGGCAGGCAAATTTTTCCTGGAAATCGCCCTGGCAATTTTTGGAAGTGTCCGCGGAGGGGCGGCTAAAGTGGCCATCGTTTCCAGCGCTTTGATGGGCAGTGTAAGCGGGAGTGTCATTGCCAACGTCCTCACCACGGGTTCTTTTACCATCCCAGCTATGAAAAAGACTGGGTATCCGGCCTATTATGCCGGGGCCGTAGAGGCCTGTGCCTCCACCGGAGGGGTTTTGATGCCGCCGATCATGGGAGCCACCGCCTTTGTGATGGCTCAGATGTTGGGGGTTCCCTATATCGCGATTATTATAGCTGCTGCCATCCCTTCGGTGCTTTATTATATAGGATTATTTTTTCAAGTAGATTGCTTTGCAGCCACCCACGGGTTGAGAGGGCTTCCCAGGGAGGAATGCCCATCCTTGAAGAAAGCTCTAAAGGAAGGTTGGTATTACATTATTTCGTTCGCTGGGCTTCTTTATATAGCCTTGTGGATGTGGCGGGAAGCGCAGGCGCCCTGGATAGCCATCGCCGTTCTTTTTCTTCTGAACTTATTTAAAAGAGAAAGCAGGATCAATCTTAAAGGTTTTATCCAGTTTGTAGAAGATACCGGGAAATTTATGGCGGAGTTAACCGCCATTCTTGCTGCCGTGGGTATGATCATTGGGGGATTAATGGTTACAGGCGTCGCCCATTCTTTTGCGGCTGAAGTTGTTTCTTTTGCCGGCGGGAATGTAACTCTTCTGCTGGTTTTAGGGGCAGTCACAAGTCTCATCCTGGGAATGGGATTAACCATTACGGCCTGTTACATATTTCTGGCTTTGGTCATGGCCCCGGCGGTAATCGCCGCCGGGTATCATCCGTTGGCGGTTCACTTGTTTATTATGTATTGGGGGATGATATCCTTCATCACTCCGCCTGTGGCCATGGGATCATTTGCCGCAGCTTCGTTAGCCGGGGCTTCTTTTTTCAAGACTGGATTCCAGGCCATGCGCCTCGGTCTGGCTATATATTTTCTTCCTTTCTTCTTCGTCCTCAACCCGGCTCTGGTCTGTCAGGGCACTCTGTTTGAAATCCTTTATGCTTTTTTAACCTGCGCGGTAGGGATTGCCTTAATAGCGAGCGCTTTGGGAGGGTATTTGATTAAGCTGGGAAATCTGAAGGGAATATGGATTCGATCCTCTATCTTTTCCTCCGGATTTCTTATCTCAATGCCAGAGTGGCGCACGGACATGATCGGGTTTGTTTTGGGCGGAGTAACGATTCTTATAGTCGCCTTAAAGAAGAGTTAAAAAAATGAAGGCTTGGAATAAAGAAACGATACCGGGAATGCTCCGGGAGACAGTGTCCAGGTGGGGGCAAAGGGCCGCCATCGTTACTGATGATGAAGAAACGATTACATTTCAAGAGCTTTATGACCAAATCAACCAGTTGGCCGCTGGACTGCACTTAATCGGGGTGAGAAAAGGGGATCATGTTGCCACTCTAATGGGAGTCCGACCTACCTATGTTATTACCAGTTATGCTTTGATGATGATTGGAGCCGTGGTGGTGCCGGTCAATTTTAACTTTCAACCCGATGAGATATCTTTTGTGGTAAATCAATCGGATGCTAAGTACCTGATCATGGAAGATGAAATAAACAACCTTAACTATATGGAGAAAATTAAGGGGATAATCCCAGAACTGGAAGGACAAAACGCCTCCAGGTTGAAGCCAAGTAAATTACCGAAGTTGAAGAGTATTATCACTCGAAGTTTTACCGGGCAGAGATACTCAGGCACTCTGGACTTTAACGAGGTCATCCACCAAGGTAAGCAGAGAGACAGTTTACTCTTAGAAATAAATTTATCAGAACGGAGAAGTGAAGATCTCGTTTTTATTCTATATACCTCCGGAACCACAGCGTTTCCCAAAGGAGTCATGAGGACTCAGGGGAGTTCTTTGGGTATCGCTTATCACATTACCGTTCAGCCATTCCGACTTAATGAACAGGACATTATGCTGGTATTTAGCCCTTTCTTTCACATAGGAGGATGTATATACAATACCCTGGGGCCGCATATCTGTGGCTGTACCAGCATCCTTATGAAATCCTTTGACCCAGGTAAGGCACTGGAGCTGATAGAGAGATACAAGGTTACCTTTTTGGGAGGGTTTGAAACTCAGTTTCATCGCCTTCTGATGCACCCCCGTTTTGCATCCACCGATGTTTCTTCCGTAACCAAAATTCGATTGGCCACGGGCCCTTATTGGTATGACAAAATTAAGGCCGCTGGTTTGGGCGGAGAAATTGTCGCCCATCATTATGGCCTTACTGAGGGAACGGGCGTGGTCATGCCTTATGAAGAAAAAGATTATGAAATCAGGAAAAATGCCAATGGAAGACCGTTCCCCGGGGTGGAAATAAAGATCATAGATCCTGAAACCGGAAGACGGCAACCGGAGGGAACGCCCGGAGAGATCTGTTTGAAAGGATGGAGCCTGTTCCAAGGATACTACAAGATGCCCGAACAAACCCAAAATTCTATGGACGAAGAAGGTTTTTTCCATACTGGAGATTATGGTTGGATGGATTCCCAAGGATATATTTATTACCGGGGGCGGTATAAGCAAATGGTCAAGACCGGGGGAGAAAACGTTTCCCAAAAGGAGGTTGAAGTTTTATTGGAAGGACATCCGGATATTCAGTCGGTCCAGGTCATCGGCTTACCAGATGAAGAATGGGGTGAATCCGTTACGGCAATCGTACAGACGCGATCGGGAAAGAATTTATCTTTGGAAGAAGTCAGAATTTTTTGTAAAGGGAATTTGGCGGGATTCAAAATTCCCAAGCGGGTCATGAATATTTCAGAACAGGACTGGCCGGTCACTCGCGTGGGCAAAGTTGACAAGATACAACTTCGCCGATGGGTCATGGAGAAAACCGGGATCAAGGAATAGAGATAACCCATTGGATTGAAAACTAAAGAAAATTTTTAACAGTTTAGCTCTTTGAAAAAAGGTGTGTTGTAAAGGCCAAGGGATTCCAGGGGCCGGGGGCCAGATCCCGCCATGGCGGGATTGGAATCATAAGGCCCTAAATAATTCGCTCTGCGCATAGCGCTTAGCGCTAAGCGTCTTTAATGTTTGGCCGATGCTTCCGGCGCGTTCCGCTCTCACCCCCGGCCCTCAACAAAGGTTTTTATACCATTTTTTCAAACCACTAAACTGTTACAAAATATTTAGAAAAATACGGCAGTTTGGAAGGGGGGGCTTTACGAAATTATGACCGGAAGGTGGGCTCGATGGAGACCGCGGAGTTTATGCATTAGCCCACGAAGTGGAAAAAAGAGAACCGTTTTGGAGAAAAAATAAAGCTTAGCCCAAAAATATGAATGGGGGGAAAGGGGGTAAAAATTATCAAAAACAGCGAGGATGAATCTGGATTTGCAGATTAGGCCAAATTAATCTGATGGAGGTGAATCGATGAAAAAAAACGTGTTCCTTGTTCTTGTCGCATTTGTGTTGGTGATTGCGTGGGTAGCTGGCGGCGCTCCGGCTTCGAAGGAAGCCCCGCCCCTACCCAAGGTTATTACTATAACTGCCTATCCAGTAGGCTCATTAGGGACGGTGCTGGCCACAGCTTTTTCCGATGCTATTGAGAAGAAGGCCGGTATAAAGTCAAGACCCACACCTTCTGAATCTGACGCCGGCAGAGTCCTCCCTTTAAAAAAGGGAGAGGCTGAGCTTACTATTCTCACTGCTGCCTCTGTTTATTTCGTGAGCAGCGGCCTGGAGGAGTTTTCAGCCAAGGAGTGGGGGCCGCAAAAAATTCGCTATGTATATGGAGGTTCTGACATCCCTCTGGGTATGGGGGTCAGGGGAGATTCAGGCATTAAGACATGGGCTGACCTTAAAGGTAAGAGGGTAGCCTGGCCTCCCGGTCTTTTTGCCCTGACCCTTCCTGCTTTCTTGGCTTATGGTGGTCTGACTGAGGCAGACATAATAAAGGTGCCCGTAGCAGGCTATATGGCGGGGGTAAGGGCAGTAATGGACGGGAAAGCAGACACCGCTATTACGGCTACGCCCACTCCAGCAGTGAAAGAATGGGAAGCGGCTCCTTATAAATTATATTATCTCCCTATGGATGACCCAAAGAAGGAGCCGGCAGGGTGGAAACGCCTCATGGAGAAAGCGCCTTTTATGGGTCCTGTCTGGGCAACAAGTGGCGCCTTAGGAATCGGCGGAGCAAAGTGGGTGAGTGACTACCCTTACACTATGGTGGGTTATGATTTTGTCAGTGAGCATTTAGTCTATACCATAGTTAAAGCAATGGATGAAGGTTACGCCTTATATAAAGCTGTGCGCCTGCCAGACTCCGAACAGTGGAATATGGAAAGATCTCTTAATTTAATAAAACCGGTTTATGTTCCCTTCCATCCCGGTTTTATAAAGTACGCTAAAGAAAAAGGCCTGTGGACCGCCGAGCATGACAAATGGCAGGCTGAGGCTCTTAAAGCGGAGGAAAAGAGGATATCCGTCTGGAAGCCTAAATAATAGCGCTCTGCTACAGAGGTGACGAATGAGTGTTCCCCTTGAGGTTACCCGTTACCGGGTTTTGTCTGGTTGGCCACGGTATATGGCTATTTTAATCACGGCCACCGCAATTGCGGTGGCCGTGATTTATATTTTCGGACTTGATACCACCCTGTGGGGTGAGGCGATATTGCCGACGGGTTACCTCTTCCTCATCCTGGCTTGCCTCCTTCCCTTAGTCTTCCTTTACTTCCCTGTTAGCCCTCGCCTCAGGCATAAACTACCTTGGTACGATATCCTCTTTTCTTCTCTTTGTTTTATTATTCCTTTCTATTTTTTCCTCCATGCTATGGACATAATGTATAAGGGCTGGGAAGTCTCGCCGCCAGGGGAGGCTTTTATTATGGGAGGAATTCTCTGGGTTATAGCTTTAGAAGCGGCCAGGCGCACCGTAGGCTGGGTTTTAGCTGCCCTCGTCTTCTTATTCTCGATTTATCCCCTTTTTGCCGAGGCTATGCCGGGCTTGTTAATGGCTAAAAGCTATCCCCTATCCCGGCTGGTGGGGTATTACATGATGGGACCAGAAGGCGTAATCGGCTTGCCCATTAAAGTTGCCGGCACGTTACTTGTGGGTTTTTTGGTTTTTGGAGCTGCCTTAGTGAGCACTGGCGCTGGCAGATTCTTTTTAAATTTAGCCCTCTCCCTTTTTGGAACGCTAAGAGGAGGAACAGCAAAGGTTGCCGTTATAAGCAGCGCCATGGTAGGGTCAATAAGCGGGAGCGTAATAACTAATGTGGTCGCTACCGGCTCCTTCACTATTCCGGCAATGAAGAGAACTGGCTATCCTGCCCATTATGCCGCGGCAATAGAGGCCTGTGCTTCCACGGGTGGTGTGCTTATGCCGCCCATAATGGGGGCCACGGCTTTCATCATCGCTATCTGGTTGAACATCCCTTACGCAACGGTAGCGTTGGCAGCGCTCATACCTTCCCTTCTATATTATCTGGGGCTATTTGTTCAGATCGATGGATACGCAGCTAAGGCTGGACTAAAGGGTCTGCCGCGAGAGGAGCTTCCCTCTTTGAAGCAAGCGATAAAGGAGGGATGGTTTTATATTTTTGCCTTTGCCATTCTAATCTATGTGCTCTTTTTCCTGCGTCGCGAAGCCCAGGCGCCTTTTTACGCTATCGTCGCTTTGTTTATCTTAGCCATGTTTCGTCAAGAGACGAGACTTGGCCTTAAAGAATTCCTGAGCTTTATTGAGAGTGTGGGCCGAATGTTGGGGGAGATAGTTGGTATCCTGGCTGCTATAGGTTTGCTCATAGGCGCTTTGTTTCTTACCGGCGTTGCCCAATCGCTTTCAGGTGAGATTATTGATTTAGCCGGCGGCAATTCAATTTTACTGGTAGGTCTTGGCGCCCTTACCAGCTTTATCCTGGGCATGGGTCTGACCATAACAGCTTGCTATGTTCTTTTGGCTGTCCTTTTGGCGCCGGCTCTGGTTCAAGCAGGGTTTAATCCCCTGGCCGTTCACCTCTTCCTCATGTATTGCGGCACGCTCTCTTTCATTACCCCGCCTGTGGCTATAGGAGCTTATGCCGCTGCTGCTTTAGCCCAAGCTGAGCCTATGAGGGTCGGGTTTCAGGCCATCCGCCTTGGAGCAATAATTTTTCTCATACCTTTCTTCTTTGTTTTTGAGCCGGCCTTTGTCCTCCATGGCTCTCCTCTATCCATTATCCACGTCGTAGTGACAGGAACATTGGGCGTAATCTTATTGGCTTCAGCTATCGAAGGATATTTAGTGGTGGTAGGGAAGCTGGGTCTGATAGGTAGAATTCTGTCTTTTATTTCGGGCTGCTCATTTTTTACCCCCGGCTGGATAACTGATATTGCCGGAGCTGTTGCCCTCGTGTTGTTGTTACTATGGCAGGGTCCGCGGTTATCAAAGACTTTGCTCTGGCCAAAGCAGAAGTAAGATTCCCCTTTGCTGTTCCATGCGCGGGCTTTTCAACCACATGGAGAGTCGTCTTGCCCCAGTTAAAAATGGAGTGTCCCGCCGTTATAACAAGTAAATCAAAACGGAGGGGACTTAATGAAAAAGCAGCGCAAACATTATATGCCAAAGAAGAGGATATCCATTCTACGACGACACCCTATTGCAACCGTTTCGACGTTTACCCTATAGCTGCAAAAAAGCTGGGGTCAAAATGATTTATGGCGCAGTCCTCAGCTTTCAAAAATGGTTTTGATGATAAAGCCGAGAATCCACTGTGGGAAGAAAAATTCAGAAAACCCGACCATGCCTCGTTGTTTAGCTTGTAAAAAGTCTGGAAATGCCCTTTTTTGTCATTCCGGCCCCGATTTTCATCGGGATAAACTCCAGCCGGAATCCAGTATTTTCAAATGCTTATAAATACCCTGGACTACGGTTTTCACCTGTCTGCCAGGCACAGGCAGGCCGGAGTGACGACTTTTTACGAGGTCAGCAAAAGTACTTTTCATCAAGTTGTTTGAAGGATAATGCTCTGATTAAAAAATGGCTCTGAGATAAGAATTCAATTTAAGGTAATTCTTCAGGGGCATAAACTATTTACAATTCAATTTCAGAATTTCAGAAAAAGATATTGATAAAAAACCTGAACGGAGGAAGCTCTCGTGCGATTGCTTGGAAAGATTGCTCTTGTAACCGGCGCGGGAAGCCGCGGCCTGGGCCGAGGTATCTCTATGGCCTTTGTCCGCGAAGGGGCTCATGTAGCGATCGTGGGCAGGACCCTTTCCAAACTTGAAGATGCATATAGGGAACTGAGAGAGGACGGGGGAGAGATTGAAATCCTGCAGGCCGATGTCTCGCGAGCGGAAGAGGCTGCCCGGATTGTGGAGCAGACGGTGAATCGCTGGGGAAGGATCGACATCCTGGTCAACAACGCAGGCATCATTGTGCGGAAACCTTTCCTGGAGACCACTCCCGAAGAATGGGATCATATCTTCGCCGTAAATGCCCGGGGGTATTTTCTCAGTGCCCAGGCAGCAACCAGGCAGATGGTCAAGCAGGGGAAGGGAAAGATCATCATGATCTCCTCCGATTCGGCCTTGGTGGGTTTCCCCTTTTTTTCCGCATATGCTAGCTCGAAGGGAGCAATTTTATCGCTCACTCGAACCATGGCCGTGGAGCTGGCGTCCTATCAAATCAACGTAAACGCCATCCTTCCCGGAACGGTGGAAACCGATCTGAACCGTGACAAACTGGCAGACCCCAAATGGCGGGCTGAAGTCCTGAAGCGCTTTCCCCTGGGAAGACTGGGCACGCTAAACGATATCGCCTCCGCAGCTCTCTATTTGGCCAGCGATGATTCTGACTGGATGACCGGCCAATATCTGGTTGTGGATGGTGGGCATACGGCGAGATAATCCGGTATCGTTTGCTCTATCCCGCCTTCCTCTCTTTTCGCGCAAGCCGAATCGGGCTATCCCGGCTTCCGCCCCAAAGGCATATAAACGAAAAGGAGAGCTTAACCAAGGTCTCCCATTAAGCAAGGCGGAAACAGGTTATGGAGAGAACGAGGGAGTGGATGGCAACTGGGAATGAGTCCGGACCTGGATATTTGGCCCTGCTTACTGCAAAACAGGGGAAAAATGGGTTAAATGAACTCTTTTCCGTTCTTTTTCAGTACGAATTCGACGCACTGATTGCGAAGCCATGCCTAACCCATGTCTCAAAGCATAACCGAAAAACCCCCGTCAACTGGCAAGGCAACGCCGGTAAGGTAGTCTGAAGCATTACTGGCAAAAAAAACAGCAGCTCCCCCAAGGTCCGCCGGTTCCCCCCAACGTCCCGCCGGTGTTCGTGATAATACGCGATCGTGCAAATCAGGAAGGGCTTTTCTTGCCCTTTGGGTAAGTTCCGTATCGATCCATCCCGGTAATATTGCATTTACCTGAATGTTGTCCGAGGCCCAAGCTACGGCCAGACTTCGCGTCAGCTGAACGATTCCTCCTTTGCTTGTTGCATAAGGGATAGAGGGGCCATACCCGAAGATAGACGTCATCGACCCAATGTTGATGATTTTCCCCCCGCCCTGCAATTTCATTGTCGAGTAAACAGCCTGCGAGCAAAGAAATGCACTGCGAAGATTAACGGTAAGGACTTCATCCCATTCCGATAACAAATAATCCTGGGGCTTTTTACGAATGCTGATTCCCGCATTGTTTACCAGAACATCAATCCGGCCAAATTCCTGCAAAACCTTTTGAACCATTTCGTGGATCTGTTGTTCCTGGCTGACATCCACCTCTACCCCCATTACCGGAACCTTAAATTCTTTTTCCATTTCTTTCCCTGCCGCATCCATTTTATCCCGATTCCTTGCCGCAAGTGCAATTACACATCCATACTCCGCAAATGCTCGGGCCATCCCTTTGCCAATTCCCCCGTTACCTCCTGTCACAATAGGCGCTTAGGGCCTCATTAATACAAACATGTTTGTAAGAAGGAAACTTCTTGGCACAAGAAAATCCCCCCATCCCCCCTTTAAAAAATGGGGGTTAGGGGGGATTTGAAGCATTTTGGCTGCCAGCCTGAGGCAGGCCACTTTTTACGCGCAAGGTCGCGGAAAAAGCATAGCTACTTTGCCCTGTAGGCTAAACATATTTTGCATTTTTATTCGTCCTCCTAATAGCGGTTTAATTTTTTTCCCCAAAAATAAGGCAACTGCTACTCTTTGCGGGAACCCACACTTTCCTTATGCTTGTTTTACTTGCTTCCTACTTTTCTTCTGCGGGGATCAAAAAAAGAATATAAGTAATTGATATAATTTGGTATTATCTATAATATACATGAAATTTTTCAGTGCCATTTTAATAGTTAATGGAAAATAGTCAAGATAAATAAAAATTTATTTTGTAAAAATATTTCCTATTGACAAGGTTTTTTGATTCTGATATGTAGTAAAGCAACAAAACAGATCTGTAGGGTTCAAGCCACATGGCAGGAAACAACATCGGAAATAAGTTCTTGCCTACAAAAGCACCGAGGAGTGTTCTGCGGATTATTCAGGAATACCTGGAAGATCTCAGAAATTCGGAGAAAAAAGTGGCCCAACACGTCCTGCTAAACCCCGCCAAAGTCATTTACCAATCCATCAGTGAACTTGCCGAGAATGCCGGAACCAGCGAACCCACGGTTATTCGATTCTGCCGAGCCCTCGGTTTCAACGGTTACCAAGATCTGAAAATCCACCTCGCCCAGGATCTCGTCCCGGAAATCAAAAACATCCATGAAGATATCGATCCCGGAGACGATACCCCGACACTTATTCGCAAGGTCTTTCAAGCCAATATCAATGCCCTCAACAGCACCTTTGGCATTCTCGATCCTGAAATGGTGGACAAAGCCGTTCTCACGATGGCCAAAGCCAAACGGATCGAATTTTTCGGTCTGGCCGGCCCGGGGGTTATCGCCAAAGATGCCCACAATAAATTTTTCCGCCTGGGAATTTCCTGTGCCTATTACAACGACCCGCAGATGCAGAACATGTCAGCCTCCCTGATGGACTCGGGGAGCGTGCTGTTCATCATCTCTCATTCCGGTTCGGTGAAAGACCAAATCGAAGCCATGGAAATCGCCAAAGCCGCAGGGGCGACAACCATTGCCATCGTGAGCCACCGCAAGTCGCCGGCCGCGAGCATGGCCGACATCCCCCTCTGGGTGCATACCCAGGAGAGCAGTTTCAAACTGGAACCTATGTCGGCACGCATGGCCGCAACCTGTGTGATCGATGTTCTGTTTGTGGGAGTGGCCTTGAAGCGAAGAGAAGAATTCACGACCAACATACAAAAAACGAGGAAGTCTCTTGTGAATAAATTCCTATGAACATGAATGAAAAAAGTTGGCGAAAGGCCTTTTTCATTGATCAGAAATCTTGGTATAGATGTGAACTAATATTGATGGAGTCGTAAAAAGTCGTCACTCCGGCCTGCCTGTGCCTGGCAGACAGGTGAAAACCGGAGTCCAGAGTATTTATAAGCATTTGAAAATACTGGATTCCGGCTGGAGTTTATCCCGATGAAAATCGGGGCC
>VGSF01000060.1 GCA_016875165.1 Deltaproteobacteria bacterium | reverse complement strand
CTCACTTTTCGAGAAAAAGCCCATTTTATCGGCACTCGTACCACCAAAATGCACAAAACTGATCACCATGCCAGACAACCAATTGACTTTATTCGATTATTAATTGGACACCCGTGCTTATTGATGCAATTATAGGACCATCAATGAGAATTTTTTCCATGAAATTTTTAACTCATGGTAATTAAAAAAATATTGCGTAAATTATTGTATAAATTGATTGCTATATTTTATGGTATATCAAGAAATAGTGAGAGTAAATAGGGAAAAAATGGTAAATTTTTACCATTTTTGTCGTTAAATTTTTTTTAGCAAAAAGTTGCAATTTTGTCTTCCTTTCCCAATATTAAATCGTGGGCCAAGCTTTTTCCCATGTTCTACCTATACCAAACTTTCCCCCGGGGAGAAAGGAATTAACACTCCGTAGAAATGATCGAAAAAAAAGAAAGAGGCCTGGGAAATAGGCCTATTATTGTTGTATTCTGCATTCTTTGATCTTATTAAGTAAAGATTTGTAACTAATATTCAAAAGTTCCGCTGCCTTCTTGCGGTTCCAATTTGTCTGCTCTAAAGCCTTATAAATAACTTTTATTTCAGCCGTCCGAACTGCCCCGCGATTAATCTCTTTCAAAGAAAGGTAGCCCTTAATCTTGCCATTATTTCCATTTTCCATAGGAACGTCGTGTTTGGCCACCGATATTAATTCCCGGAGTATATCCTCTTCACTCCCAAGGACAAGGAACCGCTGAATAAAGTTTTCCAGTTCCCTAACATTTCCTGGCCAGTTATATTGCTGAAAAGCATCCGTCAGGGATGGTGGTAATGGTTTGACTTTTTTATGGTATTTTCCCCCAAATTTATTCAAAAAATACTCCACAAAGACAGGAATTTCTTCTTTTCTCTCCCGCAAAGGTGGAATTGTAATGTTAACAACGTTTAACCGATAATAAAGGTCCTCACGGAATCGGCCTTCCTTCACAGCTTTCTCGACTTTTTTGTTAGTGGCTACCAGGACCCGCACATCCACCCGTACATCCTTCTTGCCTCCCAACCTGGAAAACTCCCCGTCTTGCAACACTTGAAGCAATTTGGCTTGAAGAGAGGAACTGATCTCCCCGATTTCGTCCAGGAAAATGGTGCCACCATTGGCCAGTTCAAACTTCCCTGGTTTTTGGCGGTAGGCTCCCGTAAAAGCTCCTTTCTCATATCCAAAAAGCTCACTCTCCAAAAGTTCCTGGGGCAGAGCGGCGCAATTTACCTTCACAAATGGCTTGTCACGGCGGATAGAGTTAAGATGGAGGGAGCGAGCCACTACCTCTTTGCCTACTCCACTTTCGCCCTGGATTAGAATCGTGACGTCTGTATTGGCCACTTGATCTATGATTTCTTTAATCCGGTGCATCTTTTCGCTGACGTAGATGAAGATCCCCTGTTCCCGCACCATCATCTCCCCAACTTCGATAAAGGTGGAAGAAGATGCGGGAAGGGTTGGGGAAGGCTTTAAAAAAGATTCATTAGAATCTTTCATCAGGCGATTCATTTCCTGAATTTCCAAGAAGAAACGGGCAGAGGTTAGAGCGGCTCCCACCTGGGTGGAGATATATGACAGAGCCAACTTATCCCCTTCATCAAATGCCCCTTTCTTCGAATGGCTGAGGTTAAATACCCCCACTACTTGATCTTTTTCCCGGATCGGAAAACAAATCAAGGACCTCACGTTACTATTCAACCCATCAACCTTAACGAATCGAGATTCTTCTTTAACGTCGTTGACTATTACGGCCCGGCCTTCATTAAAAACCCATCCGGCAACTCCCTCACCTGGTTTGAAGCGCTTTCCATCAGAACTGGGGGTTAGGTAATAGACACTTTTTTTCTCATGCTTTCCACGGGCTGCCAGGATGGAAAGTTCGCCTGAGACCGGGTCTTTCAACATGATGGAACAATTTTCAGCATCCACCTCACCCATCACCGCATCAAGGATAACTTTACAGGTTTCTGCAAAATCAGGAACATTACGCATTGCTTCCTGGACTTTGCGAAAAAGAATAAATTCCCGGATTTTTTCACCTGCCAAGGAAGAAATATCGATTTTTTTGGGAAGGTGGTTTTCTAAAATGCTAATTGCCTCCATCTATTCTACCTCCTTTTGAAGGAAACGAAGATTTTCGCAGATGTACACGGATAAAACATTCAAATAAAAATTGCAAAATTTAAAATACCTGACGAAACATAAGTCTCGAATATACTGGAGTCAGTGAGTAATAAGTTGTGAGTCATGAATTGTTTACGACTCGCTATTGATAGTCTCGTAAAAAGTCGTAAAACTGTCACTCCTGCGCAAGCAGTCCGCCTCAGGCGGACAGAACTGCTTGAATTTACTGGATCCCGGCTTTCGCCGGAATGACGAAAATAGGACAAAAAAGACTTTTTACGAATTCATCACTATTCACCGCTTACTTTTTACGCCTTGCGCCTAACGGTTTTTATCTAAGTTCATTCCGAATCAAATTTCGCCCAGACTTTCTTTTCGATCCTTTATTTTGCACCAGGATTCGATAATGTTTTAACCCTTTGCGCAGATGGAGAAGAACTTTATGGATAGAAAAGGGTTTTAAAAAGAAATCATCGACACCTGCTTCGATGATTTCACAATATTCACTCTCCTGGACTTCTCCGTTGGCCAGCATCATCACGTAAGCTTCCGGAAATAATTTTTTAAATTCACGGATAACTTCAAGGGTAGACGAGCAATTGACCCAAAATTCTGTTATCAAACCAGATATTTCAAATTTCGAAAAATTGATAATTGCATCTTCAATACTATCTACTGTGAATACGCGATAATTCTCAAATTCCAACAACGTCTTCAAAACCCATTGAGTATGTACTTCCGGGTCAAGTATCAGAATAATTGCTTTCGGCATTAAAAATAACTTCCTTTATATTAATTTATATATCTCTCCATAGCAATTTCTATACCCGCCAGGATAAAACAGATTATTTTTTTAATCCTTCATTTTTGATGGATTCGTAAAAAGTCTGAAAAGGCATTTTTCTGTCATTCTGGCCCCGATTTTCATCGGGATAAACTCCAGCCGGAATCCAGTTTTTTCAAATAGTTATAAATTTTCTGGACTCCGGTTTTCACCGGAGTGACGACTTTTTACGAGATCATCATTTTTTATGGGCTTTTATAATTTCTCTTTTTCACGAAAATAATTCTATTCGTTATAATTTACCTTTTGGCCCATTTTCTGGCCCGAAAGGGGCAAATTCATCGGATCTTTTCAGCGAACAAAATTTATTTAGGGGAGTGGATAAGTCGGGACTTATTTGAGTTCTTCTCTATCGATCTCTTCCAATACACTCTTTAAAAATTTGGAGATTCCTAAGTTTTCTGGGTAGGTAAAAGTTTGGAATACAATAGTTTTAGTAACTGGTCCCAAGACTTTATCACCCTGGAAGAGGGGGTGATTCTGAATCAGGTTGGTTAGCCTTTGTAAAACTGCCCTTGACCCTGTCTCGTCTGTATCTGGAAGGATAATTTCCAAGTTGCCGTTTTCCCGCCCGAGCAAATCTTCTTCTCTAATATATTCTTTGAGGATTTTAGCCAATTGCGCGTAAAAAAATTCAAAATTACCTCCTATTTTCTCTCTGGGTGGAATCTGCAGGAGAAGAAGAGAAAGTGGATGGTGGTGTCGTTTAGCTCTTTTCAATTCCTGGCGCAGGCATTTTCGGAAATAAACCTGGTTGAATATGTATTTCTGAATATTTCCGGTGATAGGATCTAAAACCATAAGCTTTTCAAGCTGTTTCTTTTGGATAATTATAGCCCGTCGCTCGAGACCTTTTTTTATGTGAACAATAATTTTTTCCGGAGAGTACGGTTTCAAAACAAGATCATCCAACCCCAGATCAAATAGATGCCCATAAGTCTGGTCATCTATTCCTTTAGAGGTGACCATGAAAATGTATGTTTCGGGGACATTCTTTTTCACCCAGGAGATAATCTGCCCGGAATTCTCATTTTCCGGGAAATATTCTGTAATGATGATGGAATACTGCCTATGAGATAATCGATGGAATGCTTCTCCCATATTTGATGCTACTTCGACAAAATAGTTTTCCCTTTCTAAAATCATCTGGTAAACTTCGACGAGATTTTTGAATGGATCTATCAATAAAATCCAGTCGTTGTCGTTCATAACAAACTCCGTTACCTTTATAAAGTATAAATTGTAATAAAAACACTCCGCGCGTTATTTAGTTCCCATCCCGAAACGCTGGGTTTTTCCCTCCCCTTGACGGGGGATGGATAGATGGGGGTGATAATGGCTCAGAATTTCAAGGTTTTTTTATTCCCCCCCACCCCGCCCTTCTCCCGCAAGGGAGAGGGGGATTTTCGGATGAAAACTATTTAACAAATCCGAAGCTTAATATTTTGTATCAATTTAGCGGTTTGAAAAATTGGTTTTACCACCTTTGTTGAGGTCCGGGGGTCTGGGTGGAACGCGCCGGAAGCATCGGCTGGGTTTCCGCTTGGCAACGAAGAACCCCGCTCGTTTCCGCCGGAGGAGGCGGGGGGCGTTTTCCCCGCCCCACCAGCGAAGAAATCAGCGCCTTATGATTCCAAGCGGGCCACCCAGGCCCCCGGACCATGGATTCCCTCTGACCTTACGCCCCTCCTCTTTTCAAAGGGCTAAAGTTTTAATATATTTTTTTCCCACTTTTTCAAGATGATATTTTTTCATGCGCTTCGTTAGCATCTTGCGAGTGATGCCGAGAAGTTTTGCCGCCTTTTCTTGATTCCAGTCTACCTCCGTTAACTTTTTAAAGATCCATTTCTTCTCCAGCTCAGAAACGATATTCGTCAACTGGATTTCTTGCCCTGCTTCCTCCGCCACATCTGACTCGTTTAAAAAGAGTCGGGGGGGAAGGTCATTTAGATTAATGACATTTGCTGTGCAAAAGATCATCATTTGCTGGACGACATTGGCCAGTTCTCGTATATTTCCGTACCAGGGATAGGTTTTCAGCTGTTCCAGAGCCTTAGGCTCGATGCGTATGGGATCCTGGCCCTCTTGAAATTTTTTCAGGAAATGGTTGACCAGCAGGGGAATATCTGAGGCACGCTCTCTCAGGGGTGGAACGGTAATTGGCACAATACTCAACCGGTAGTAGAGGTCTTCCCGAAAATTTCCTTTTTTCACTTCTTCTTCCAGGTTGCGGTTAGTTGTACACAGAATGCGAACATCCACTTTTGTCGACTTACTCTCTCCCACCCTTTCGAATTCCTTCTCCTCGATGACCCTTAAAAGCGTCTTCTGCAGATAAAGGGGAACCTCCCCGATTTCATCTAGAATCAGCGTTCCTTCATGGGCCATCTGAAAACGGCCAACCTTATCCTTTATGGCCCCCGTAAATGCGCCTTTGGTGTGGCCAAAGAGTTCGCTGGTAAGAAGGGTGTCGGTCAGGGCTCCGCAATTTACAGTCACCAGCGGTTTGTCTTTCCTAATGCTGTTGTAGTGAATGGTTTTGGCAATGAGGTCTTTCCCTGTTCCACTTTCTCCTTGAATTAAGATTGTTCTGTCCGTCTTGGCCACTCTTCCGATAATTTCAAAAATCTCGAGCATCTTGAGGTGCCGGCCGATGATATTAGGAAAAGAATATTTTTCGCTGACTTCTTTGCGGAGATGATTTAGCTCCCTTTCCATTTCCTGGGTTTTGAGAGCCTGCCGGATGATGATTAAGAATCGTTCCAGATTGTTAAAGATAGGTTTTTCGAAGAAATAGAAAGCTCCTCGTTTCAGAGCTTCTACAGCCAGTGAAACAGACCCATAGGCGGTAATCATAATAACAGGGATTTGGGGATCCATTTTTTTGGCTTCAGTAAGTAATTCCATCCCGCTGAGGCCGCTCATTTTTTCATCGGTAATGATCAGATTAACTGAATCGGCCTTAAGCTTTTCTAAGGCTTCCTTCCCATTGTCCGTGGGAATCACCTTGTACCCCTCATCGGTTAATACCTGGCAAATTCCAAAGAGGGAATTGGGTTCATCATCGACAACTAAAATTTGGAATGGGATCATCGGGAATACTCCCCGGTAACCTCTGATGCCTGAGTCCTGGGTAACTTCACAGTGACAATTGTTCCTTTTCCTTCTTCACTTTCGACATGAATTTTTCCATTATGCCGCTCGGCAATAATCCTGCGGCAAATGGCCAAACCCAGGCCCGTTCCTCTGAGTTTGGTCGTAAAAAATGGGTGGAAGAGGAACCGCAAATTTTCTTTTTTGATTCCCGGCCCATTATCCGTATAAATGATTTCTACCCACCCGGGTAAAGGTTCGGCCTTGAAACGCGTTTTGATGACCAGTTCGCCCTTATCCCCCATGGCCTCAAAACTATTTTTCACAATGTTCAAAAAGGCTTGTTTGATTTCTTCGTAATTGACTAAAACTTGCGGAAGCTTCGGCTGTAATTCTTCCCGGATTTTAATCTTTTTTGACAAATCCTCAAAAATATGAGAGATAATATTGATTACCACAGAGATGACTTCGTTTACATCCACCTGAATGAATCGACTTCTTACCGGCGGGCGAATAAAATCTAGACATTCTTGAACGAATCCGCTAAGATGCTGTACTTCCTCCTGAATAATCCTGACGGATTTTGCCAGCACTTCATCCTGCAAATTGGACCTTCTTTGAATGATGGCCAATGCTCCGCTGATGGCATGGAGGGGATTGCGAATCTCGTGAGCCAGAAACGGGAAAAACTTTTCGAAAGAAGAAAGTCGCCCGTACATTTTGTCTTCCATCTTGAGTTCGCGAATCTTGAAGACTTCTTTCACAGAATTGATTAAAAGTTCGTTGTCGAAAGGCTTTGAGATGAAATCTTCAGCTCCGGCTTTCATGAGATCCACTACCACCTGCTCTCCTCCATAAGCAGTCAGGATAATAACGGCAGTATTTTTGTCCGTTTCTTTTATTTTTTTTAAAACTTCTCCTCCCGCTATGTCGGGCAAATTGAGATCCAGAAGAACTAATTCAGGGGATTCAGATAATACCTTTTCAACCGCTGTTCGTCCGTCCGGGGCGATAGAGACCCGGAATCCATGACGGCCAAGCAACTGGCCGATCATCTCGGCCAGTTCCAGATTGTCGTCTACCACCAAAATTCTTTTTTTATCAGATTCCATGCTTTTTTTTCGTGAGGCGTAAGGCGTGAGAGAGAAAATTCGCTAACGCGTGGCCGCGTTCACCCACTTATACCTTAAATCTCAATCCTTTTCTTTGTTGCAACACCGCAGCACTTCCGTACAATTTTTAACTTCACTCCTTGCGCTCTCGCGCCTTATGCCTTACGTGTATTCTCGTGTGTTATTTAATTGCCTGGAGGGTTGCTTTGGCCTCTTCCGCTCCTGGAAATTTCGGGTCCAGTTGCAAAGCCTTGGCCAGCTCCTTTTTAGCCAGGTCCTTATTGTCAGCTTTATAATAGGCCATACCCAGGTGGTACCGCATGATGGGGTTATCCGGAACTTTCTCATTTGCTTCTTTCAAGTAAGTAACCGCTCTGGTAAAGATATTTTTCTTATAATAGACCCACCCGAGCGTATCGGCAATATGCGGATCATCAGGCATTTGCCCTTTGGCGGTTTGGGCCAGGGAAAGGGCCTCGTCAATATTCTCTCCTTTTTCCGCATAGAGATAAGCCAGATTATTGGCCGCCGGCGCGAATTTGGGATTTATCTTCAAAGCTCTCTGATAATGCTCTTTCGCTTTATCATACCTTTTCTGGGAATCGTAAATCATCCCTAATCCCATTTGGGCGGAAAGAGAATCGGGGGCCTTCTGCAAGGCCGTGTTATATTCTGCTATTGCCTGGTCCGTTTTTTTCTGCCGGATGTAGAAACTTGCCAGAGAGATATAGAACCCCGGCACGTTGGGGTTTATCTCCACTGCTTTCTTGTAGTTGTTCTCCGCTTTGGCCGAATCTTTATTAATCTCATGCAGTCGGCCCAGCATGTTGTAGAAAAAAGGGTTTTGAGGAGAGGTCCTGGTCTGTTTCTCCACCCTTTCGATGGCTTTCCTGTTCTCTTTTTGATTGACATGGACGGCCGTGATCAAATATAGCGCCTCTAAAAAATTGGGCTGGATCGACAGGGCCTTCTCAAACTGGGCCAATGCTTCAGCTCCTCTTCTCTGGGCTAATCGAGTTCGACCCAAATGATAATATCCCACCGGGTTTTGCGGAGCCATGCGGATCACTTCCTCAAATTCCTTGCTGGCGTTGGGAATATCTTTTTTCCCAAAATAAGCGTTTCCCAGAATCAGACGGGCCTGGATTGATTTGGGGTCGTTCTTTAAAATTTCTTGTCCCCCTTCTATGGCCAGGTCGAGGGCTCCTGCCTTCAGGTTTATTTCAGCCAGCAATACCATCGGTTCATTCCACCTGGGGTTCTGTTTCACGGCCTCGGCTAACGCAGTTTTGGCCTGCCGCAAATCTTTGTTCCCTAGATGGGCGAGACCGAGACAATAATGGCCCATAGAAGACTTGGGGTTTTCTTTAAGGTAAGGCTGCAGATAGCCGATGGCTTCGTTGAATTCGTTTTTGGCCAGGTGCAACCTTCCTTTCAGAAAAATCCCCTCATGACTCTTGGGGCTGATCTTGAGGATGGCTTCGATCATCTCCGCGGTTTCTGGATACTTCATATCATTCAGATATACTTCGGCCAGCTTTGCCCTGGCCGGGATATTTTTGGAATCAACGTCGATCCCCTTTTTCAAGGTTTCTGCGGCTTTTTCTTTCTTTCCCCGTGCTAAATAAAAATCCCCCAGGTGGAGAAAAGAGGAAACTCTTTGGGGATCCACTTCAATTCCTTTCAGGAACTGCTTTTCAGCATCTTCCGGGCGATTGATGGAGACATAAAAATTTCCCAGCGTCATCCAGGCCGAAACATCCTTGGGGACAATCCGGGTTATTTGCTCGAATTCGGCCTCAGCCAATTTGATTTTTCCGGTTCTGCGGTAAAGATCAGCCAGCGCATATCGGGCCAGAATATTTTTTTCATCCACCTTGATGGCCTCTTTGAACATCTCTTCTGCCTGGTTGAAATCTTTTTTACGAATATGAAGGTTGGCCAGATGGAGGTGGGCATCAATCTTTTTGGGGTCCTGTTTAATCGCTTTCCTGGCCTCTGCTATCGCTCCATCCAAATTATTTTCAGCGAGATAGACCGAGCTCATTAAAAGAAAGCCGGCAGGATTGTTGGGCTCTTTGGCTAGAACTTTTTCGACTTGTTCCCTGGCTTTTTTATGGTCCCGCGATAGAAGATAGAGATTCCCTAATTGAATGCGGGCCTCTAACAAATCCGGATCCACATCAACACTTTTGGTAAATTCAGAAAAGGCTTCCCGGATCTGCCCCACTTTCAGGTAGGCAAACCCCAATTTGTAACGCGCCTGGCCATCCTTTGGTTCGATCTGCAGGACATTTTTATACTCAATGATCGCCTCTTTGAATTTATTCTCGGCGAAGTATTTCTCGCCCCTCACCCAGTGGCGCTCTTTTTTGGCCTCTTTGCTGCAACCTGCCAGGCCTGAAAGGATAAAACAAAAATTGATTATGAATACAAAATGAAAGAGTCGACTTGATAGAAGATGCATCGATCCACCTGTTGGATTACGAATCGTTATTTTTAGGCGCTTAGCGCCTCATTAATAAACATGTTTGTAAGAAGGAAACTTCTTGGCGCCAGAAAATCCCCCCATCCCCCCTGAAGCTGTGAAAAAATTCAACTTTCGGAAATTAATGGGTTGAAATTATTGATATTTTTATCGACATAACCCCGTTTACCTCGATTTTTTAACAGCTTCCCTTTAAAAAAGGGGGGTTAGCGAGGATTTGAAGCATTTTGGCTGCCCGCCTGATGCGGGCCACTTTTTCCGCGCAAGGTCGCGGAAAAAGCATAGATTCTTACATCTTTCAGTCTGAAAATATTCTTCTAACATTTACCCGAAAGGGATGCCTAAATTCTAAATTCGAAGCACGAAATTCGAAACAAGTCCGCCTAAGGCGAATTCGAAATACTAATTATCGAAACAAACAAGTTTTGAATTTTGAAATTTGTATTTTGAATTTGTTTAGGATTTCAAATTTGAAACTAAAAATATCAAATATCTTTGACTTTTTTTTATATCATATTTTGTGAAAAAGGGAAATACCACAATTCTTATCCTTAATCCTTAATCCTTAATCCGTAATCAAAAAGGTTTACAAAAAAAAGGAACACCTCCTAGGATAGCATAAACACGATGTGAAAGAAGGTTGACTCGAATCAACCTATGCTTCACCCAGGAGGTGCTGATTGACTATAGCACAAGGAGTCCTTCCTTTCCAGTTGGTGGCGGATCAGTCCCAGGTTGTGATCACCTCGTTTGGGGGTCTTCCCTTGGTGATGGAAACCTTCCGGGCCCCTGGGTCTTCCGCAATTGATTTAAAAACATCTTCCACTTCAGAGGCGTCCCGGCAAGTACGAGCAAGCGGATTATGTAGAGTCCTTTATCTCGGTCTTTGCCGCTGGCGGGGATTGTTTTGATGATTTTCAGCTTTTGCGCCAGGATGGGGAGTTGCAAAAACTCGGACTGAAGGTTCCTTCCCCGGAGTCGGCGCGATTTTTTGTGAATGCCTTTCATGAAGAAGAAAGGCTGCAAGGTCGGATTCCCCGTGAGGCGTTCATCCCGGAAGAGACTGAATGGCTGCAAGGTTTGGAGAAGGTCAACCGATATTTGACCTATAAGGCGACTCTTAGGGAAGCGCCCTGGAGAGCAACGATTGATATGGATGCTTTGATCATTGAAAGCGACAAGCGGGAGGCCTTTTATATATATCAGGTAGGTCGGGGTTATCAGCCCGTCATTGCCTATTAAGCCGAGCAAGATTTGGTCGTGGCCGACCAGTGTTTCGGGATGGGAATGTGCCGGCGGTTTGCCCGCACCCGCACCCGCGCCCACGCCCACGCCGCCTCCAGATAGATCAGCCAGGATTATCGTGGTTTACCAGAGATCACAGAGTTTTTAAAACCATGATTAAGAAAAAGTAAAGAATAAGTGTCAAGTGTCTAAAGTGATCCCGCTGCAGGCGGGACTAAAGTTGAAAAAAGGAATTTCCTATACAATCCAGTTATTTCAAGGAGTTATCAAACCTCTGGACTCCGGTTTTCACCGGAGTGACGACTTTTTACAAGGCCATCAAAGATGAATAGAAAAACAATAAGTTTTTCGACAACTGGCATTTTTTTAGACCCAGTAGATTTCCACCAGGTGTTCCACCTTTTTGAAATCGGGGTCCCCGGTCACGATGGCCGCCTTGTATTCCACCGCCGAAGCGAGGGCAAAGCAGTCCGCGTATGAAATGCCAAACTGAGCTTTATATTCCGCGGCCTGGAAGATCAACGGGTTGGGCACCGGCAGTATTTTGAAGGTCAGCCTTTCGATGTTGGCGAGGACTTCCAGCTTTTTTTGATCCCCAAACTCCCGCTTGGTCGTATAGATAACTTCTCCGAGATTTATGGCGTTGATATATCTGGCCGCCCCCGTCTTTTTTATCTCTTCCAGAAGGTGGAGGACCTTTTCATGCCCCTTTTCTTTCTGAAAGAATTTCAGCAGGGCATGGCTGTCGAAAACGAAGGGCTGCCTGGACATCCTCATTCCTCCTTCTTCCTGTCTTTAATCAGTCTTTCCGAAAGGGAAGGCTTGGGAGGCAATATGCCGCAGGCCGCCCGGATTGGATCCTCAACCGGAGGGATCAAATAAACGATGCCCCCGTATTCCATAATCTGCAGCTCTGTTCCCGGCTGGATCCGGTATTTTTTTCTGATCTCGGCGGGAATGACGATTTGGCCTTTTGCCAGAATCTTCACTGTGGCCATTTTTGTCTAACCTCCAAATTTTAGTTTAACGTTATATGGTAATTGTATAACTAAAAAGGGAAATCGTCAACCCTCGATCGTTTTTATTTGAATTTTGTACTTGGAGCTTCGAAAAAAATTGTAAAAAATCGAATCTGTTAAGAACCTGTTAACCCCTCTGACTTAAACTTTTAACTAATTGGTCATGGCAACATGGCCACCCGCGAACCATGAAAATCCCCCCTTGCCCCCTTTTAATAAACTGAGCATGACCCATAAGTCAGTGCTGAACACAGGGGGATAATGGCTATAGCATTGATAACAATTTGTATTTAATCACTTTTTAAAATGGCCATTTGTAAAATATTTATAAATGCCTTCCTGATTAATTATTTTTGAAATCTTTAAAATTCAATAACTTACTTGGCCCCCCTGTGTCCAGAAAAAAGATATAGGTCATGTTCAGTTTAATAAAGGGGGGTTGGGGCAATACTGTTCGGCATGGTTATTGTCATAGATAAAGAAAGAGATCATCCTTTGTTGTCAATCCTTAAGATTTTGAGATTTTAGGGGTTAAAGACCATGCTGACTGCCGTAAATCGTTTCCACCGTCGTGTCGATATTGATATGGATCGTCTGATAACTCAGGCCACACAACTGCCGCACCCGCTCCCGAAGAGCGCTCATGACCATCAGCAGGGACATCCCCTGATTGATCCCTAAAGAATCCACGTACCGCCAATACGTCGTTACATACGGCAGCTTGACCCGATTGAATATCCCACATACCAGCGAGTCAAACTGAAGATACAAAAAATGCCATACCCGGGTGAACCCGATAAATAAAAGCAACAGAATGCCCAAGACCATGTTGTAGCGCCCCATCTCCGGCATGCGCTCTGGCGGCTTATAGAACCCCTCAAAGATCTCCTTAAGCTTCACAAGATCCAAAAACTTCACCAACCCCACGAGCCCACCAAAGGGACTCAAACGCTCCCGACAATAATCGTATGCTGTAGAAGGCCCAATCTTACTCGCCTTCGGTTGACATCCATTTTCCCCTTGATTTTTGCACCTTTCAGCACTACCCTGCTCTTGTCTTTTCGCCATCTGGGTTACCTCCTGTTGTTAACGGTTATGTGGTGATAACTCTACAATAACAAGGGTAGCCCAGATGTTTCACTTTATTTCATTTATATCGGTGCAGGATTCAGGTATCTAATCCAGTAATAATGGTTCAAGATAATCATTGCTCAGGCGAATCACTGATCCTGACATCCTTCTCGCTCTTGTTCACCCGGGCGAATCAAGCCTGCAAAATTTTGCCCACAACCGTTTCGGCCACGCTCTTTTGAACTTCCGGGGTGAGGAAGGGAAATCTTGTCTGTTCCTGAAATTCCCCGGCAAACTTTTGAACTACCGCTTCCAGGCTCTCCTGATTATGAACCATTGTCATTATGAACTTCCTGTCTTCCTCCGCCTTCTCAATCGCTTGGCCCAAGAATCGCCTGGCTTCCTCCCCCATCAAAACTCCATGGTGTTCAAAGGCTAAGGTTTCCACTTCGAGGGAAGCCAGTTTTTTCAATAACTCCTTATAGAGCCGGAAATCATACTGCGGGGATGGCTGGGCGATGCCCTTTCCGTCATAAGTGGGAAAGGAGGCTGAATCTGAGGGAAAAAGGATTTTGAGAGCAGGAACGTAAAGCGCGATAGAACACTTTGTGTGGCCGGGAACCTCGAGAAACCGAACCTCGATTCCATCCCCCAGATCCACGGTATCCAGATCCGCGACAACCCGATCGATCTGAATGGCGTCAAACTGTAAGTCAATCTCCTTAGCCTTCTCAAGAAGCCCTGCCCTGTCAATCATCTTTTCATTCATGGAGGCGATGAATTGCACCGCTTTTTTATTGGAGAAGACCCTCCGGGCATAGGAGGAAGCCAGGATATTCATCTGGGGCAGTTTTCTTTTCAAATAAGGCACGGCCCCGCAATGATCAAAATGAGAATGGGTTATGGCTAAATATCGAATCCTGGAGAGATCGAAGTCCGTGCTGGCAATTTGCCTTTCCAGTTCCGGGGCAATCCAGCTCATTCCGCCTCCGACGATCATGGCTTCTTTTCCTTTGAGAAGGTAGAGGCAGTTTTGCCAGGTTCCTAAAAATTCCAGCCGATCCAGAACTTTTCCCGGACTTTTAATCAGCAAAATTCCTCCTTGATCTGGCCTTTGCCACGGCTAAGAACCCGCCACTTATAGGGAAGTTGATGAGTAAGCATCTTTCAAAATATTTCATTAAAATACAGGAAGGCCATCCCTGCGCAGTTATTTAATTTTGTTTTCTGGAATCGAAAGTGGTTTTTGCGGGAGTATTTCTAAAGCATTTAATTTAGATCTCTTTGGTTTTCCTGGTGCCCCCGGGGTGACTCGAACACCCGGCGCAGGGATTAGGAATCCCTTGCTCTATCCACCTGAGCTACGGGGGCAGGAAATAAAATTGTCTAAAGTGAGCTAAAGTGCTGTAAGTTAGTAAGCAATAAAAAGCTCTGCGATGCTGCCGTCCTGGCGCTACGCGTTTTCTTTTGTATATTAGCATGAAAGCTTAAGGATTCAAGAAATTTTTGGGAAGGGAGCAAAGGGCTTTTTGACTGGCCACCCTTCACTTTTTAATAAATTGATGAGTTCACAGTGATAGACGAAACCCGGACGGGAGGGGGATGAAAGAGGGAGCGCCGGCGGGAAAAAGATTAGTCCATAGCCCGTACTCTTCTTCCGCAAAGAAAAGGCGGGATCGAAGGAAGGCAGGGCATCAGCGGCAGGAGCCCCGCCCTTACCCATGAAAGAAATACTGCCTTGTGCTCCCGAGAGATTCCCCCTCCCGTCCGGGCCTGGGCCTTAATGCTGAAATCATGAACGAAAATGAAAAGTGAAGGGTGGCGCCCATTAAAAGGCAATTTGACTATTGACAACTACAAGTAAAGAAGATACCTTCATCGCGGCTTCCTTTAAAGAAATGCACCCTTGGGGGTTTTGGGGAATCCCGGGCCAAACAACCCTTAACAAGGCAGAAGGATTTAATGTCGGAACGTTTCATCATCTGGTTAGCTTCGGCGGGTTACAGCGGATATTGTCCCCTCGCTCCGGGAACTGCCGGAACCTTAGTCGGAATCCTCGTTTACTTTGTTTTTTCCTCCTTCCCTCCCGCGATCTATTTATTAAGTACCGCAGCCGCTTTCTTCCTGGCCTTATGGGTTTCAGAGCGGGCTGAGATTATTTATGGAAAAAGGGATAGTCCGAGAATTGTCATTGATGAAGTAGTGGGTTTTTTAATCACCATGGCCCTCCTGCCCTGCACCCTCACAGCGATTATCGGGGGATTTCTTTTTTTCCGCCTTTTGGATATAATAAAACCTCCTCCGATCGGGGCCATTGATCGACGGATGAGGGGTGGATTGGCGGTCGTTCTGGATGATGCCGTGGCCGGGATTTACGTCAATCTCTTGTTACAGGCCATTCATCAATGGCAGCCGCACCTTCTTTTCATGATGGACCGATGGTTCTTCGGAGCGGGGTAAGAATGATGATCTCGTAAAAAGTCATCAGAACTATGGTTTCGTAAAAAGCTCTCCGCCTCAGGCGGACAAGGCGCGTAATCCCGCTCAGAGCGGGACTGATGGACTTTTTGCGAAACCATCAAGAATGTTTTTTGAAAAATCATGGATTATGGGCAGCTTTTGCAGCCTGAATTTTCAGGCGTTGAAAGGGCTGAATCATGAAGGTTGAAATCATTACTGTGGGAAATGAGTTGACTTTGGGAGAAGTGGTTAATACCAATGCCGTGTTTATGGCCAGCTCTCTCACAGAGAGAGGGTTTGAGGTGAGCTGTATCGCTACGGTTGGAGATAATGAATACTGCATTGAAGACGCTCTCCTTAGGGCTCAGGAACACGCGGATGCGATCGTCGTAAGCGGCGGTCTGGGCCCTACTGCCGACGATGTCACGGCCAATTCAGCCGCTAAAGCTCTTGGCCGGCGGATGACCATCAATAAAGAGATACTGCAATCCCTGCGGGAGTCGTTTGCCCGGAGGGGAATGGAGATGCCCCTGGCGAACGAGAAACAGGCTTTTTTCCCCCATCAGGCGGAAATTATTCCCAATCCTCTGGGGACCGCCTCCGGTTTTATCCTTCGCCATAAAGGTCGGATCTATGTATTTCTTCCGGGGGTTCCCCGGGAATTAAAACATCTCTTCAGCGAAAACGTCCTGCCGTTATTGGAAAAAGAACGGCAAGATAAGCCTTGCTTCCGGTCGCGCACTCTGAAAGTTTTCGGTTTTACTGAATCCGCGATCGCGGACCGTCTGAAAGGGATCACCCTTCAGAGCCATTCCGCTGCCCTGGCCTACCTTCCCCGCTTTCCGGAAAATCATGTGAAAATTACGGCCAGCGGAAAGTCGCCCGAAGAAGTGGCCAAAAATCTGGAAGAGATGGAGAAGATCATCCGAGAAAAATTGGAAGGGCGGGTCTTCGCTTTCGACACAGAAACACTGGAAGAAATAGTCGGTCGTATGCTTCGTTCAAACCTGGCGACCTTAGCGGTGGCCGAATCCTGTACAGGAGGCTTGATCGCCCACCGCCTGACGCAGATTCCCGGGAGCTCGGATTATTTCGAATGGGGATTGGTTACGTACAGCAACCGGGCTAAAGTGGAAATCTTAAAGGTTCCCGAAGAACTTCTGGCCACACACGGCGCCGTCAGCGCCCTGGTGGCGGAGAAAATGGCCGAAGGAGTGCAGCAGATTAGCCAATCAACGCTGGGACTGGGCGTGACCGGAATTGCCGGGCCGGGGGGCGGCTCAGAAGAAAAACCTGTAGGCACGGTATTTATCGCTCTGGCCAGTCCCCGGGGTATTCTTTCCAAGAGATACCAATTCCAGGGAGACCGAGAACAGATCAAAATAATTTCTGCCCATACGGCTATCGATTGGGTGCGCAGATATTTTCTAAATGTGCTTTCCGGTATAAGCGGCCAGCCGGCTTGAAAAAAGCTGAAGTTTTTTTGCCGCAGGCAAATTTTTTTAAAGGTTATGGAAGAAATCCGTTCGTTCATCGCCATTGAAATCCCCCAACCTTTAAAGGTCAAGATGGAAGATTTGCTAAAAAAGCTCCGGCGAACAGAAGCAGATGTCAAATGGGTACGTCCTGCGAGTATCCATCTGACCCTTAAATTTTTGGGCTCGGTTCCGGAAGAAATGCTTAAAAAAATCGCCCTGGCTATCTCCCCGGTTGTGGCCTCGGGAGAGCCGTTCGCCTTACATGTCCAGGGTCTCGGCTGCTTTCCATCCAGCCGTAATCCCCGGGTCATCTGGCTGGGTATCAACCAAGGAGCCGAACAAGTCTCTTCCCTGCAAAGGGCCATCGAGAAGCAAACAGCCGAGTTATCCTTTCCTCCGGAGACCCGGCCTTTCACACCCCACTTGACCATCGGCAGGGTTCGTTCTCCCAAGAGCAAGAATTTTTTAATGCAGGAGATCGAGGCCAACAAGGATGTGGAAATCGGGGCTTTCCAGGCCAAAGAAGTTTTTCTAATCAAGAGTGAGCTGAATCCTTCAGGAGCAATTTACACAAAATTACATGCCTTTCCCATGAGAGAAAGTCAGCCCAAACAGATGGGTTTTTAGGGCCGTCATTTCTGCGGAATCCGGAACATCCCCTACCCGGCGGGTGAGCGAATTAATGGTTAATGGAAAAAATTGGGGTTCCGGATGAGAATTAAATGTTTTGTATCAATTTAGTTCTTTGAAAAGGCATTCTTGGAAATCCCTCCCGGCCTCCCCTGCCTACCGCAGGCAGGCTTTTCCAAAGGGAGGAGAGCTTTTCTGAATGCCTTCTATAAAATTTTCCCCCTTTGAAAAAGAGGGGCGAAGGTAGATTTGACAGCTTTTCAAATGGCTAAACTGTTACTATTTTTATTTATCTGCGCTCTCTGCGATAAATAAAAATTTATTTTCAAAGAGCTAAACTATTACGTTTATTCAAAATAAAGGAGGAGAACATGCCGGCGGAAACACAGAAAGAGAAAGCCATTGACCTGGCGGTCAGTCAGATTGAACGCCAATTCGGCAAAGGAGCCATCATGCGCCTGGGAACGGATGCCATCATTCCGGACATCCCGATCATTTCCACGGGTTCTTTTGCTTTGGACCTCGCCCTTGGTGTTGGCGGAGTTCCGCGGGGCCGGGTCGTGGAGATTTTCGGTCCGGAAGCCTCGGGCAAAACCACCCTGGCCTTGCATATTGTCGCCGAAGCCCAGAAAAAAGGGGGCATCGCCGGCTTTGTCGATGCTGAACACGCCCTGGATGTCTCCTATGCCCGGAAACTTGGAGTCAAAACCGATGATTTGCTGATTTCCCAGCCGGACACCGGAGAGCAAGCCCTGGAGATTACCGAGATGCTCGTGCGCAGCGGGGCCATCGATATAGTGGTGATTGATTCAGTTGCGGCTTTAGTCCCCAAGGCCGAGCTGGAAGGCGAAATGGGCGACGCCCACATGGGTCTGCAGGCCCGGTTGATGTCCCAGGCCTTGAGGAAACTCACCTCCACCATCAGCAAATCCAATACCTGCGTCGTCTTCATCAATCAGATTCGGATGAAGATCGGCGTATTTATGGGAAACCCGGAGACGACCACCGGCGGGAACGCCTTAAAATTTTATTCTTCCGTTCGGCTGGACATCCGCCGGATTGGCGCCATCAAAGACGGCCAGGAGGTCATCGGCAACCGCACCCGCGTTAAAGTGGTAAAGAACAAGCTCGCCTCCCCGTTCAAAGAAGTTGAGTTCGATATCATGTATGGTGAAGGGATTTCCCGGGAAGGCGATCTTTTGGACCTGGCCGTGGAAAAAGAGATTGTGGACAAGAGCGGTGCATGGTTTTCCTTTGGCAATGAAAGGATCGGCCAGGGAAGGGAAAATTCCAAGATTTTCCTTAAAGAACACCCCGAAATCGCCAAAGTCATTGAAACAAAACTTATGGAGCGTTTTGATTTGGCTAAAAAACAGAAGGACCGTTCCGGTTCCTGAAGGGCAGGTCATCCTTGAAGAAGATTACCCTTTGACGCTCTAAATGTGCAAAACGGCGAATCGGAATGATAGAAAACGGAAAGCATCTTCGGGAAAAGCGACAGAAACGGCCCTTCGCTTCCTGGCCATCCGCGATCACAGCCGTGAGGAGCTGAAGCGCAAACTCCTGACCAAAGGGTTTGCCCAGGCAGAAGTTAAAGCCACTTTGGGTGAATTGGAAGCACGCCTTATGGTTGATGATTTCCGTTATGCCAGGCGTTTAGCCTTCTCTTTAGTTAGAGAAAAGCTCCTCGGTCCCCAGCGAATCAGCCGCCAACTTTACCATAAAGGAATTCCGGCTGATCTGGCCAAAGAAGCCATGAACCAAGCCGAAGCTGATCTTCCGGTTAAAGAGCGGTTGCAAGAGTTGTTGCGCATAAAGTTAAAAGGACGTCTCCTTGAGCAGATGACTCCGCGGGAAAAAAGACAGTTGGCCAACGCCATTTTCCAGCGCGGATTCCTATGGGAGGACATCCTGCAGACTTTTCAAGAATCAGGAGGTTTTACAGAAGAATGATGACCGGCAGCGCCATCCGCCGCAATTTTTTAGAATTCTTTAGAAGCCAGGGACACTCTATTGTCAACAGTTCGCCTTTAATTCCCCCAAAAGACCCTACCCTGCTGTTCACCAATGCCGGAATGGTTCAGTTCAAGAATTATTTTACCGGCGAAGAAGAATCCCCCTTTCTCCGGGCAACCACTTCGCAAAAATGCGTGCGCGCCGGGGGAAAACATAACGACCTGGAAAACGTCGGCTACACGGCCCGCCATCACACTTTTTTCGAGATGCTGGGAAATTTTTCTTTCGGTGATTATTTCAAAGAGGAGGCCATTGCTATGGCCTGGGAATTCCTCACCGGCGTCCTTGGGCTGCCCCAGGAAAAGCTCTGGGTAACCATCCATGAAGGGGACCAAGATTTGGGCATTGGGCCGGATGAGGAAGCCAGAAAGATTTGGCGGCGCTATATCTCCGACGAACGCATACGCACCTTTTCCAGTAAAGATAATTTTTGGCAGATGGGCGATACTGGCCCCTGTGGTCCCTGTTCGGAAATTGTCATCGACCAGGGTCCTGAAGTCGGCTGCGGTCGGGCGGCGTGCGCGATAGGCTGCGATTGCGATCGTTACCTCGAACTATGGAACCTGGTCTTCATGCAATTCGAACGTCACGCCGATGGGCGGATTATCCCTCTCCCCAAGCCCAGCATCGATACGGGAATGGGCCTGGAAAGGATAACCGCCATTGTCCAGGGGGTCGATAGTAATTATCATACCGACCTTTTTAAGCGAATTTTCCAGGCTATCGAGCAGCGCAGCGGCCGCACATACCTCGCCAGCGGGGCGGACAGCAGTTCCTTCCGGGTTATCGCTGACCATTGCCGGGCCGCTACCTTCTTAATCGGCGATGGTGTCCTCCCTTCCAATGAAGGGAGAGGATACGTCCTTAGGCGGATCATGCGCCGGGCCATGCGCCACGGAAAAAAAATGGGCATAAACGATCCTTTTATGTTCAGCTTGACCGATGAGGTAGTAGAGCTGATGCAAGATGCTTATCCCGAACTGACCGGCGCCCGGGAAATGATCAAAATGGTGATCGTAAACGAAGAAGAACGCTTTTCCGAGACCCTGACGGTTGGTCTTCGCCTGTGGGCAGAAGAAAAACAAAAACTAAGACAGGAAAGCAGGAAACAGATCCCCGGGGAACTGCTATTTAAGTTCTACGATACATATGGTTTCCCCTTAGACCTGACCGAAGAGATTGCCCGCGACGAAGGATTCAGCATTGACCGCAAAGGGTTTGAAGAGGCCATGGAAGCCCAGCGGGCCCGGGCCCGTGAATCCTGGAGGGGATCCGGGGAAGAAGCTTTGGGGAAAATTTATAAACTTCTTTCGACGCAAAATTTGAAAACTGAATTCGTCGGCTATGACCGCCTGGAAGCTGAGGGGAAAATCATCAAAATTTTTAGAGGCCAAAGCGAGGTGGAGGCTGGCTATGAGGGGGAAGAGGTGGAAGTGATCACCGACCGAACCCCTTTTTATGGGGAATCCGGGGGACAGGAAGGCGACCGCGGATCTCTGGTGAAAAATGGCGCCTTAATGGAAGTTTCTAACTCCTTAAGACCCTTGCCCGACGTGATCCTCCATCGGGGAACAATCAAGAAAGGAACCTTGAGCGTGGGAGACGTGCTTACGCTTAAGGTTCACCGGGAAAACCGGGAAAGTACGGCCCTGAATCATACTGCTACACACCTTCTGCAGGCCGCCTTGAGAATGGTTTTAGGAGATCATGTGCAGCAGGCAGGATCTCTGGTTGCCCCGGGGCGTTTGCGGTTTGACTTTACGCACTTCTCCCCCCTGTCGCCGGCAGAAATCGACCAGGTGGAAGTCATCATCAATGCCCGTATCCGTCAGAACCTAAATGTTTGTGTTTCGTTCCTTCCCTATAAAGAAGCCCTGGGAAAAGGGGCCATGGCCCTTTTCGGGGAAAAATACGGGGATGTCGTGCGCCTGGTCCAGGTGGAGAACGTGAGCGCCGAACTTTGCGGGGGAACACACACCAAGCGAAGCGGGGACATCGGACTGTTTAAGATTACTTCCGAGACCGGGGTAGCCGCAGGTGTTCGCCGCATCGAAGCCGTCACCGGAGAAGAAGCCTGGCAAACAATTAAGCGGGAGGAGCAAGAACTCCACGCCATTGCCGCCGCAGTTAAAGCCAAACCAGGGGAAGTGGCTGAAAAAGTTCAGCGGTTCATCAAAGAACATAAGGAAACCGAACGGGCCTTGCAGGCCTTACAGGCCAAGGTATCAGCCGGGCAGTCCAAAGACCTAATTGCCTCAGTGCAAAAAATTAAAGGGGTCCAGGTCCTTTCCACGCGCGTGGACGCAAAAGACCCCAAGACCCTGCGGGAAATAGCCGACCGCCTGAAAGATCAGATTAGTTCCGGGATCATCCTCCTGGGCGCACAAGGAGATGGAAAAGCCATGCTTCTTTGCGCTGTAACCAAGGATCTGGAAGAAAAATACCCGGCAAATAAATTAGTCAAAGAGGTTGCCAGATACGTGGGGGGCACTGGCGGGGGCCGGGCCGATATGGCTCAGGCCGGCGGGCCGAAAGTGGAAGGGTTAAGCGAGGCCCTGGAAAAATTTTTGGAAACCATCTGATGGGACGAACTTGGCCATAACGGGAATCCGGCTTCCTCCCGCTTCCTCTTTTTCTTTTCCTCCTGGGCTTCTTTTTCCTTTCTTTTTTTCTCTTCTTTGGCTATCTCTACCCGGCACTTCTCAATTAGAGGTTTAATTTTTCCCTCCAGACCAGAGCCGGGATATTTTTGCAGAATTCCTTCAAACCTGTCTAAGGCGGCCTTGTATTTTTTTGTGCGGAAATAGAAATGGCCGATGTAAAATTCATGTTCGGCCAATTGCCGCTGGCATATTTGCGTCTTTTGCTTGGCGTCTTCTGTATGGGGGCTCTGGGGAAAGTTCTCAATCAGGTAACGAAACTGTTCAATAGCCTTCTCGGTCTCGGTCTGATCGCGATCCAGCGTATGCATTTGTTTAAAATGAGAGAGACCGACCTGATAAATGGCATAAGGAATTTCCGGATGCAGCGGGTGAAGTTTTTTAAATTCTTCATAATTAACTATGGCCTCGGCGTAGTTTTTACTGAAAAAAAGAGCGTCGGCAATGCGTAATTCCGCCAGAGGAGTAAAATGGCTGAGAGGAAATTCTTCCTTAAATTTTTTGAATTCTTCAGCGGCTTGTTCATATTTCTTTTTTTGAAATAATAACATAGCCTTATTATACATTTCTTGTGGCGTTACCTGAACTTCTTTTTTCGCCCACCAAGCGCACCCCGAAATTCCTCCAAATAAAACGAAACATATCAATAAGAGGATAATGATTTTAATTTTAATTTCCTGCATACGGAGTTGCCTTTCGGAAATTTATCTTTAATTTTGATGGACTCGTAAAAAGTCCCTTTTATCCCATTTTCGTCCTTCCCGCAAAAGCGGGAATCCAGTTTTAATTCAAGTAGTTATGGACTCCTGGTTTTTTATTAAATCATCCATTTTTTTCTTTACATTTTAGAGGTAATAGCCTGTTTTACCCAGTTAATGATATCTCCAGTGGAAGTTCCGGGGGTAAAGATCGCTTGAACTCCCTGCTCTTTTAACTTGGGTAGGTCTTCGTCCGGTATAATGCCCCCTCCAAACACTTTGATGTCATCAGCCTTATTTTCTTTTAGAAGCTCTATGACCCGCGTAAAAAGGTATTTGTGGGCGCCGGAAAGAATGCTCATCCCGATCGCGTCCACATCTTCCTGGATGGCGGCGCTGACGATCTGCTCCGGAGTCTGGTGGAGCCCCGTATAAACAACTTCAAAACCGCCGTCGCGCAGGGCCCGGGCTACGACTTTAGCTCCGCGGTCATGTCCATCAAGGCCCGGCTTGGCAATCAAAATCCTGACTTTCCGCTCCATCTTCCCTCCCAAACAAAAATTTCTTACCACAGAGAGCGCGGAGAACGCAGAGGAAAATAAATGTAAAGTCAAATTGATGGAGTCGTAAAAAGTTCCGCTTTCGTCATTGCGAGGAGTTCCGCCAATGCGGTACGACGAAGCAATCCCATATTTTCAAGTACTTATAAAAACGAGATTGCTTCACTTTCGTTCGCAATGACTCTTCTGCCGACTTTTTATGAGATCATCAAATTAAAACCATAAATAGTGGAGCTTCTTGCAAAAGTCCGTAATTTACCCTTCGACAGGCTCAGGGTGAACGGGCTTAGGTTGAAATTATTTAGTTTTTCCGTTCGTGGTGAGCTTGTCAAACCACAAAAAAATACTTTTGCAAGAGGCTCCCTGGAAAGAAATTTACAATGCTGTCGGTTTTTTTCCCTACTTTTAATTTTTCCTTCTCAACGATCTCCGCGTTCTCTGCGGTGAATAATAATATGAACATTCCCGGATCGCGGTAGAAGCATGAAGGTTTTTTGAGCTATGAATTCTTTCAGCATGTCGTTCTGAATCGTTCCCCCGATCTGTTCCTGGCTTACCCCCTGTTTCTCGGCCACGGCAATGTACATGGAAAGAAGGATTGCCGCGGGAGGGTTGATAGTCATGGAAGTGGTCACTTTATCCAGAGGAATGCCCTTAAAAAGGCTTTCCATGTCCTTTAAGGTGTCGATGGCCACTCCGCATTGGCCGACTTCTCCTTTGGCCCGGGGGCTGTCCGAATCATAACCCATCAGGGTCGGGTAATGAAAGGCCACCGAGAGGCCGGTCTGCCCCTGAGAGAGAAGGTATTTATAGCGCTGGTTGGTATCTTCGGCGCTTCCAAAACCGGAAAACATGCGCATCGTCCAGAAGCGCCCACGGTGCATGGAAGTCTGTACCCCGCGAGTGAAAGGATATTGGCCGGGAAACCCGATATCCCTCAGGTAATCCAGTTGGGCCACTTCCTCAGGAGTATATAAAGGGTTGATCTCCATGTCAGAAACCGTGGAAAAACGGGGCAAGCGCTCCGGGCTTTGTGCCAAAGAAGGTTGATAACAATCTTTCTCCCAGGATTCCCTTTCACAGCGTATCTTTTGCATCTCGCTCCTATCCATGTATTCCTCCGTTTCGCTTCCGGCGTAAATTTAATAGGACGCAGATTTACGCAGATAACCGCAGATAATTATTTTCTTTTTAGTTTATCCTGATAATCTGTGTTTACCCTGTTAGATAGTAAAAATCTAACAGGGTGAATCCGTGTCCAAAAAGGAAATTCCAATACAATTAAATTAGCCACAGAGGGAACAGAGATCACAGAGTTTGTAACATTTTAGCGATTTGAAAAAATGGTATTAAAGCCTTTGTTAAGGGCCGGTGGTTAGAGCGGAACGCGCCGGAAGCATCGGTTGGGTTTCCGCTTGGCCACGAAGACAGAAGATCTGTTCCTCCGGAGGAGACGGGGGTTCTTGCCCGCCCCATATGCGGAGATATAAGCGCCTTATTATTCCAAGCGTTCCGCTCTGGCCCCCGCCCCCTGGAATCCCTTGGCCTTTACAACACACCTTTTTTCAAAGAGCTAAAGTGTTACCAGAGCTTTAAGACTATGATTAAGAAAAAGTAAAGAATAAGCGCCTAAAGTGACCCCGCCGCAGATGGGATTTAGTTGGGCTCTCTCACCTTTTCTTAATGGCCGGGAAAGCTGTCTTTCCGCGGATGATCAAACTCTTTGCGGCCTTTTCCTCAACCTCTGGCCTTTCCGCGCAACTACTTAAACATCCGTTGATGATTAACAGAATATCCACCTCTTCATCTGGAGGCGCCCAATAAACATCCGCTAAATCCCGGCTAATGATCTGAGCCACTGCCCCGCGGTCCATAGAGGGGTTGCACCCCCCGCAAAACTTCACGCTTATCCGGGGTATTTGGGATTTCCCGCTGCCGCTTTTTTCCTTGGCGAAACAGGCCTGGATTAAGGCGATTACCTTCCGGGCTATTTTTTCCTCGTCGCTACCTGCGCCGTTCACTTTGAATAATTGTAGAACCCTTTTCCGGTTTTTCGTCCGAAATGACCGGCCCGAACCATTTTCCTGAGCAGCGGGCAGGGACGGTATTTGGAATCTCCAAACTCTTCGTACAGGTTCTCTTGCACCATCAACAGGGTATCCAAACCCACCAGGTCTGCTAAGGCCAGGGGACCGATGGGGTGGTTGGCTCCCAACATCATACCCTTGTCGATGTCTTCTGCCGAAGCAATTCCTTCCTGTAAGACAAAGATGGCCTCATTGATCATGGGCACGAGAATCCGGTTGACGGCGAACCCGGGAGCTTCGTTTACGGCAATGGGAGTTTTACCCATTTTTTCTGCCAGGGTTTTAACCACATTATAAGTTTCATCCGAAGTAGATTGGCCCTTGATAATCTCCACCAGTTTCATTACGGGCACGGGATTGAAAAAATGCATGCCGATGACCTTCTCCGGCCGTTTGGTTATGGAGGCAAGTTCCGTAATGGATAAGCCCGAAGTATTCGAGGCCAGGATTGTCTCCCCGGAACAAAGTTGATCAAGATCTTTATAAACTTGTTTTTTCAGTTCCATGTTTTCAATCACAGCTTCAATGACAATGTCCGCCCCTTTGACCGCGGCAGTTAGGTCCACCATGCCCTGGACCCTGGCCCGAAACCCATCGGCTTGCTCCTTGGTCATCTTTCCCTTGCTGATAGCCCGCTCGTAATTCTTTTTGATGGTGTTCAACCCGCCCTGGACGAAACGGTCCTCGATGTCCCTCATGGAAACCTCAAAGCCAGCTTCGGCCGACACCTGAGCAATGCCTGAACCCATCAGTCCCGCGCCTAAAACACAAATCTTTTTCACTTCCATTTTTTTCCCTTTCAAACAGAAAATAATTCACCGCAGAGTGCGCTGAGAACGCAGAGATAAAATAAATTTTTTAAAATCAAATTCCATCTTTTTATATACTATTTCATCTTACTATTTTTGTATTTTCTCTGCGTCCTCTGCGCTCTCTGCGGTTAATTTTTTTTACTTTCCTTTAAAGTTCGCCGGTCGTTTTTCCAAAAAGGCCCTGGCTCCTTCGTCTTTGTCTTCCGCGCTGAAACAAACGCTCTGGCATAAAGCTTCCAGATCCTGGCCTCCTCGCAAAGACATGGCCAGGCCTTCATTTACGGCCTTTTTGACCATTTTAATGGCCACAGGGCCCTTGCTCATAATTTTTTTAAGGAGCTTTTTGGCCTCTTCCACAGCCTGCCCTTTAGGAACGACTCTTTGGACCAACCCAATGCGCAGGGCCTCCTGGGCATTGATGCGCTCATCGGCAAATATGATCTCTTTGGCCTTGCCCGGTCCGACCAGACGCGGGAGGCGTTGAGTTCCTCCATACCCTGGAATGATGCCCAGATTTACTTCGGGTTGACCGAAGATGGCGTTTTCCGCAGCGATGCGGATGTCGCAACACATAGCCAGCTCATTCCCGCCCCCCAGGGCAAACCCGTTGATAGCGGCAATTACCGGCCTGTCAAAGGCTTCGATTCTATCGAAAATGCGCTGGCCGCGGCCCATAAAGGACGCCGCCGTATCTCCTTTAACCTGATTAAATTCGGATATGTCCGCTCCAGCCACAAAGGATTTCTCCCCTCCCCCGGTAATGATCACACCCTTGACGTCCTGATTCTTGGCCAGGGCCGCAAAAGTTTGATCAAGCTGGGTGAGCGTTGGCTGGTTCAGGGCATTCAGCGCCGCTTGATTGTCGATGGTCACAATGGCCATCCCTTCTTCAATCTGACACCGGACGTATTCCTTTTCCATATATAAAACCTCCTTTTCCCCAAATTCTAATCGGTCTTCCCGGTCATGTTCCTATCAGGATGCAAATTAGTTCAAATTTTCCCTTTGATAATTACAAAGATGCTTGACGATTGTCAAGGTCTTTCGCACTGGCGGATAATCATGAAAAGAAGATGGTGTTAGATTTGGATCGCTAATCCGTTTTCGGATAGGGACAGAAAATGTTTACATCTCAGGATACATTTGAACCAACGGAAGAAGAGTTCGATCTGCCACCGAAAGCCATAGATGAGGGCTATGACCTCGGCAGGGACCTCTAAGAGATCCGTAACGACCAGGAAGACATAATCGGAGTTGGTCGTGTCGGAAGGTCTTTTTACTAGAGACTCGGGAAAGACGGGGACGACTGACCGGGTCGAGATGGTGTATTTCAATCACCCTGACTGGAGTTGGGAGGCAATCTTTTTTCGCCTTGCTCCCTAAACGGGCGACTAAATCCCTTGGGACCCTTGCTTTGCGATCTTCTCTGGGGAGAGTTCTTTTTCATAAAGGGTTTCCCAGACGGCATTGTCCCTCAATCGGCAGACAAAAGAACTTCGGGCTTTGAGGATGTCCTGCAAAAGGGAGTACTGAGCGTAACCGGCATCTAAGACATAGATCTTGCCGGGGGAAAGTTGTTTTCTGAGGATAGTTTTTTCATTCTCATTGCCCTGGGTGAGAGAGGCTTGAGTGGGAACGCTTTTTAGGAGATCGAATTCGAGGTGGAGTTTGGCGGCTTTATGATCCTCATCGAGCCAGAGGGCCCAGATCATTGTGGGGAGGGCGGGCAGAAGGGAGCCATCGAAGGCGACGAGCGTTTTTTGCAAATCTTTAAGCTGCGGGTCTGTCGCTTGAGGAATGGCCTTTTGAGCTAATTTCTTGATCATCGGAGGCAGTAATGTATGATCGAAGACATGGCCTGCTTCCGAAAAGGAGCCCAGGCTGGTCGATTTGACTCCCAGAACTTTTTGTACCTTTTCCAATTTGGAGGCCTTCTGAATGGATCGGACTCCCGTGAGAGTAGGATTAAAGAAGTAAAAGAGGACAAAGGAGAGATATTGGTCATAATGAAGTCGTCTGGGGTGATGGGAATTCTCTGGAGGAATTTTTTTAAGAACCGAGAGGTTTAAAATACTTGAATCCTTTCAGGGCACTCTCATCAATGTGATTCATGGTTTAAAATCTCCTGAAACTTTTTCTTTAGGGGATAGAGAAAGACATCTTTGACGGAAAGGTCCTTTTGGTGATGGCGGTCGTTTTTCCCTCGGCCTTTGGTTCTTCCTACCCAAAGCCATTATGTGACCTCCGCAGTTATGTGCCATAGAGTGAAAAAGGCCTTTATTTTCCTCCTTTTCACGATGGATCCCAGCCAAGTGGCGGAGGATCGGAGAGGCTTTTCGCGCCTTGTCATAAGTCAGAGCATTTCCAGATCGGGTAGCAGAAGATCTGCGATGTCCAAGGTGATCACCGATCTCCTTGAGGGAAAAACCCTCCTCAACAAGGTGGGCTGCGCAGGCATGACGCAACGAGTGCGGTCCCGTATGCGGGGCAGAGATCCCAAGCTTGAGCATACGTCTTTTGGTCAAACTATGGAGGCCAGATCGGGAAATCGGCCGCAGGGGAGCCGAAAAAGTAAGGAATACCTCCCGCCATGAACATCGGGGGCGCCCTTCCTGTAAATATCGGAGGATGGCGCTGCCTACGGTCGGTGAAAGTGGATAGATTTGACGCCCCCTGCCTTTAAGGCGTGACACCGAGATGATGTCGTGTTCCCTCTTTTAATTCCCGCATCAGCTGACGTGCAACCCATAATGAATTACCGGTTCCGGTATAAACATACAGCCTTATTTTCAAGGCCAGTCCTCCATTCTAATGGTATCTTTGCGCCGTCTCTTGGATGTAATAATTCTGCCCTTCCCATCGTGCGAGGCGACCAATCTGATCTTACTATGAGCCTCTTGCAAAACTCTTAAAACAAGACGAGATCGTCATCCCGGGCAAGCGAAGCGCGACCCGGAATCCAGGATTTTCAAGCAATTCTGTCCGGCTAAGGCGGGCGGCTTTCACGATGCACCCCCCTATAAAGCCAAGGAGAACGGACTCCATGAGAAATGCATCCAGAATGTTTCTTCGTTAATAGAAAATACTAAATTCCTTCAGACCTCGCCGGACGCTGCGGATTTGGGTGATCCTTCCAGGAGGAGATCAAGTGGGCTTTTCGGCGCTGTTGTCATGTCTCGCATGACATGGGTATAGATCATGGTCGTTTCGACATTCTGGTGTCCCAGAAGGGTCTGGATTTCACGGATGTTGACGCCCTTCATGAGGAGATGGGTGGCAAAACTGTGACGCAAGGTGTGGACGGACACCTGCTAGGCAATGCCCGACCTCCTTGTGGCTGTTCCCACAGCCTTCTGGATGGACGTTTCATCCAGGTGATGACGCCTGACTATTCCGCTTCTGGGATCCACGGAGAGCTTCGAAGAGGGGAAAACATACTGCCAGGCCCAGTCCTTGGCGGCATTCGGATACTTCCGGTCAAGAGCGTCAGGCATATAGACCTCCCCAAATCCCCTAACGAGATCCTGATCGTGTAATGCCCTGACTTCTGTCAGGTGCTGTTGAAGGGGGTCCCGGACGGCTCCCGGCAGGATTGTCGAACGGTCTTTGTCCCCCCTGGATGACCGAACGAAAATCAGCCCTGATCCAAAATCGATATCCTTAACCCGCAGACGGGCCAGCTCCATAAGACGAAGGCCTGCCCCATAAACTATCTGCGCAATTAAAAGCTGCTTTCCTTCCATAAAAGAGAATAGCTGCCGCACTTCTTCGACGGTCAATACGACAGGAAGTTTCGGCCCGCGCTTTGCCCGGATGGCGCTGCTCAGATCGCCGATTTCGATTTTCAGAACATTCCGGAAAAGGAACAGGAGGGCGTTAAATGCCTGATTCTGGGTCGAAGCGGAAACTTTCTTGTGGACGGCCAAATGCGTCAAGAACTCCCGGATATCTTCGGCGCCCGGTGTTTCTTGAAGAAGCCCTGTTGATTACAACATTATTTTGCCGGGGGTTTGAGTTTTTATTCTGACCGGAGGCGGGGATAAACGAGGGGGTTTGACAAAACGTTTTTTTCGGTTGTGTGGTTTTTTTCTCGGGCTGAAGTAACCG
>VGSF01000059.1 GCA_016875165.1 Deltaproteobacteria bacterium | reverse complement strand
TGGGCTGACGCCTTCCGCCTCCTCCGGCGGAGGTTCAGTGAGTACACCATGAACAGGGATATCCCAGCCGATGCTTCCGGCGCGTACCGGCCTGGCCCCCCGGCCAAAACAGAATCTTGGCCAGGGTTAGTTCCTCCGATATTCCTGTCATAGCCACTCGTGACTGAAGGGTTACAAATCGTGCTGGAAGATAAAAAAATTCTGAAACGGGGCCCCCGGCGTGGAATACACAATAAAAGCCGGTTTCAGGCTGTCTCAGCCTTTTTTTCGTAGAGGACGATGGGTTTTTCCTTATTGACGATGGTTTCTTCGCTGATGATGCACTCTTTGATGTTGGTCTGGGAGGGCAGATCATACATGATGTCGAGCATGATGGTTTCCAGGATGGAGCGCAGGCCCCGGGCTCCGGCCTTGCGTTTCAGGGCCTCCCGAGCGATGGCCACCAGGGCTCCGTCCGTGAAGCGCAATTTGACCCTCTCGAAATCGAAGAGTTTCTGGTATTGTTTAATCAGGGCGTTCTTGGGTTCCCGCAGGATGGAGACCAGAGCGGCTTCATCCAAATCGTCCAGCGTGGCAATCACCGGCAGACGGCCCACGAATTCGGGGATGAATCCAAACCTGAGCAGGTCTTCGGGTTGAACTTCTCCCAGCAATTCGCCCAGACGCCTTTCAGAACGGCTTTTGATGTCCGCGCCAAAACCCATGACCTTGGCCCCGATGCGCTGCTCGACGATCCGATCCAGGCCGACGAAGGCTCCCCCGCAGATGAAGAGGATATTTTGGGTGTTGACTTTGATGAAGTCTTGTTGAGGATGTTTCCTCCCCCCCTTGGGGGGGATGCTGGCAATGGTTCCTTCAACGATTTTCAGCAGGGCCTGCTGCACTCCCTCGCCGGAGACGTCGCGGGTGATCGAGGGGTTCTCCGACTTGCGGGAGATTTTATCGATCTCGTCGATATAGACGATCCCCCGTTGCGCTTTGCCCACGTCAAAATCAGCGGTCTGGAGGAGGCTGAGAACGATGTTTTCCACATCTTCCCCGACGTAACCTGCTTCAGTCAGAGTGGTGGCATCAGCGATGGTGAAGGGAACGTTGAGGATGCGGGCCATGGTCTGGGCCAGTAAAGTTTTGCCCGACCCGGTGGGGCCGATGAGCAGAATGTTGGATTTTTGTAGTTCGACCCCGTTCAACTCCTGGCGGGAATCAATCCTTTTGTAGTGGTTGTGGACAGCCACGGCCAGGATCTTCTTGGCGCGTTCCTGGCCGATGACGTACTGGTCAAGGATGCCCTTAATCTCCGACGGCTTGGGAACAGCCAGTTTGCGCAGGGAGGCTTCTTCTTTCTCCACTTCTTCGGAGATAATGTCATTGCAAAGAGCCACGCATTCATCGCAGATATATACCGCCGGCCCGGCGATGAGCTTCTTCACTTCTTCCTGGCTCTTACCGCAAAAGGAGCAGAATAGGGATCCCAATCGCTCCGGTCCTTTTCGATCTGGCATGGCCGAACCTTTTTGGCGTTAGCTGCTTTTGAAGGGTTCCTTCTTGAAAATGACCTCGTCAATCAAGCCGTATTCCTTGGCCTGCTCCCCGTTCATAAAAAAATCCCTCTCCGAATCCTTCTCGATTCTTTCGATGGGCTGTTTCGTATGTCGGGCCAATATCTGGTTGAGCTCGTCCTTCATCCTGAGGATTTCTTTGGAGTGAATGGCAATGTCAGTAGCCTGTCCCTGGACTCCGCCCATGAGCTGATGGATAAGGATACGAGAGTGGGGGAGAGCGAAGCGTTTTCCCTGGTCGCCGGCAGCCAAAAGGACAGCAGCCATGCTGGCAGCCTGCCCCATACAAAGGGTGGAAATTTTGGGCTTGATGTATTGCATGGTGTCATAGATGGCCAGACCGGCGGTCACCAACCCGCCCGGGGAGTTAAGGTAGAGGTGAATATCCTTATCGGGGTCTTCGGCCTCCAGGAAAAGAAGCTGGGCAATGATCAGGTTGGCCACATAGTCGTCGATGGGTGTTCCGATAAATACGATCCGGTCCTTGAGGAGGCGCGAATAGATGTCATACGCCCGTTCCCCCCGGGAGGTCTGTTCAACAACGATGGGGACGAGATTCATTATTTTCCCTCCGGATGATCTCCCGCAGGCGTCGCTGCCGGAGCGTTTTCTTTTTCTGTTATTTTAGCCTGGCTAAGAAGAAAATCAAGGGTTTTTTCCTCGAGCATCTTGGCCCGCAGATCGTCCAACAGGTCATTTTTCTGGTAATAATTCTTCACGGCTTCCACGCGCTGGTTGAGCTGGGCGGCCAGCTTCTCGAAATTTTCTTCCTCCTCGGCTTCGCTGACGGATAATTTTTCCATCCCGGCAATCTTTTCCAGAATCAAGTGGCCGCGCACGTTCTTTTCAGCTACGGGAAGGAAGGAATCGCGGAGTTTCGGGAGGTCCAGGTTGGTTTCATCAAGCTTCATTCCTTGCCGGGCCAGGCGGATTTCCGCCCTGGCCATGAGGTTCTGAACCTGTCGCTCGACCATGCTCGGGGGAACGGGGAAAGGGTGTTTTTCTATGATAGTATCGAAAATCTTTTCCTTGGCGGCTTGCCTGGCCTGGTCTTTTTTCTGCTCTTCGAGGGTCTGGCGCAAGCGGGCTTTAAGGTCGGCAAGCGTGTTGTAATCTCCCACGTCTTTGGCGAATTCATCATCCAGGGGAGGAAGGATCTTCTCTTTGATCTCTTTGATCTTCAAATGGACATTGATCTCCTTCCCCGCCAATTCCTTTTTGTGATAATTTCCGGGCAAGATAACGGTGATATCTTTCTCTTCGTTCTGGGATAGGCCGATCAACTTCCGGGCTAAATCTCCGACCATGGTTGGGGAGCCTGCTTCCACAAGGTGGTCGTTGGCCTCCCAGCCTTCTACTGGCTTGCCGGCAAGGCGGCCAACAAAATCGAGAATGACGAAATCTTTCTCCTGGACGGGGCGAAGGGGTTCCAGGGGTCTTAGCTGAGCGTGGGAATCCTGAAGAACCTTGAGCTGGGTTTCGACTTCCTCTTCCGAGAGGCTGACCGGGGGCATTTCAATTTCCAGGTCCAGGTATCCCTCGACCGTAACCTCAGGTTTAACCTCCACTTTGGCTGTGTAAATAAAATCCTTTCCTTCCTCAAAAACCCGGTCAAGAACAGCGGGCTCGGCCAAGGGAGCGAGTTGGTATTCTTCCAACGCTTTCTTGAAGGAATCTGCAATTAGTTTGGCCGTGACCTCTTCTTCAACCTGGGTTTTATAGTGGCGGCTCAGGATGGCCCGGGGCGCCTTGCCAGGGCGAAACCCTTTGACTTTTACTTTTCGGCTTAAGGTACGGTAGGTTGACTCTATCTCCTGGGAGACCAGGTCGCGGGGGATTTCAAAGGATATCTTCTTTTCACAAGGACCAATGGTTTCGATTTGTATCTTCATGCACACCTCGTTTATTTATTAATCTACTTGCCACAGAGGGCACAGGGAATGATGTCTTTCCTTCAGGGAAGGGGGACAAAGGGATGTGATTCCTCTTGGCGTTCTGTGAGCTTGGCAAATGGTCATGGACAAATATTTTTATTATCAATTAATTTAGCAAAACTGTAAGGATTAGTCAAATTGTATCACTTTAGCCCTTTGAAAAAAGGTGTGTTGTAAAGGCCAAGGGATTCCAAGGGCCGGGGGCCAGAGCGGAACGTTTGGAATCATAAGGCGCTTATATCTTCGCATATGGGGCGGGCAGGAACCCCCGCCTCCTCCGGAGGAACATATCTTCTGCCTTCGTGGCCAAGCGGAAACCCAACCGATGCTTCCGGCGCGTTCCGCTCTAACCCCCGGCCCTCAACAAAGGCTTTAATACCATTTTTTCAAATCGCTAAACTGTTACGTCAAATTAACAATGGGGAGGATGAATTGATATGCAATAAAAAGCATGATAGAATTTTTGCGGAGGTTCGATGATCCCAACGCCGAGTGAATGCTTCAACCTTTTGCAGGCCCATAACGTCCCCGAACACATCGTCCAGCACAGCCGGGTGGTCCATCGAGTGGCTCTTTACCTTTGCCAGAACCTCAATCAGCAGGGGGAACGGTTGGATCCAGCGCAGGTGGAAGCAGGATCCCTCCTGCATGATATTGCCAAAATGGATGGTTTGCAAACAATGGAAAACCATTCGCAGGCCGGGGCGCTTCTGCTAAGCCGTTTAGGGTATCCCGAGATTGCCGAAATCGTCCGCCAGCATGTCATTCTGGATGATGGAGCTTTACAGGTTCAGATCAACGAAGCGGCGGTGGTGCATTACGCCGATAAACGCGTTAAACACACCTCCGTGGTCTCTCTGGCCGAACGTTTTAGGGACTTAAAGGAGCGATATGGAAAAAACTCCGCAGCCCTGAGCTGGCTGGAGGATCTGGAACAGCGCACTATGGAGTTGGAAAAGCGGATATTCCAGGGACTTTCCATCGGGCCGGGATCCTTAATGGCCTGAGTCAATAATTCCTTACTTGCATAGGAGGCTGGGGCCTTTAAGAGTCTGCAACCTTGAGCCGATAAAAGAATATGGAGTGATCAAGGGAAGTGAATTCACGCCAGAAGATATTAGCCCGCAGGGGAAAAAATAAAGGAGAGAAAGGTGGATTCAGGGATAAAGAAGAAACTCGGGGAAATTCTCTTAGACCATAATTTTATCACCGAGGAGCAATTGCTCCAGGGAATCGAACAGCAAAAGATTACCCCAAAAAAATTAGGCGAGATCCTCACCGAATTGGGTTTTGTTACGGAGGATAAACTCTTACGGGCCCTCTCTACCCAACTCGGACAACCTTACCCAGAGTCAATTCCGATTGGTATGTCCCCTTCGGTCCGCACGAAAAAGCTGGGGGAAATTCTGCTGAGTTACAACTTGATCAGCAAAGAACAACTGGCTAAAGCGGTGGAGGAGCAGAAGAAGACGAACAAGAAATTGGGCGAGATCCTCACCGAATTGGAGTTCGTAAGCGAAGAAGATCTGGCTCGGGCCCTCTCTGCCCAATTAGGTATTCCATACACAGACATCAACTCAGCCGTCGTTGAACCAGAGGCCATCGACCTCCTCACAGAGAAGCTGGCCCGAAAAAATCTGGCTCTCCCCTTGAGCGTGGACAAACGTTATATAACCGTAGCCATGGCCGACCCCCTGGATTTTGAGGCGATCAACGATATAAGCTTTGCTGCCGGCAAAGAAGTAAGACCCACGATCGGTTCTTTAAAGGAAATCAAGGCGGCGATACGCCGTTTTTACCACCTTTCCCATCCCCTGCAGAAGATCCTGGGGGAGATCAAGGGAGATTCGATCGAGGTCGTTGAACAGGAGTCTTCCCCGGATCCGGATGTAATGGAAGAAGTGGTTAAAAAGGGGAAATCCCCTCCGATTATCCGGCTGGTTAACAGCGTTATCGTCCATGCCGCCAAGAACAGGGCGAGTGATATCCATTTTGAACCGCGGGAGAAGACGTTCCTGATCAGGGAAAGGGTTGACGGAATTCTGATCGAGGCCTTCGAGTTTCCCAAGTTAGTGCAAGGGGCGGTTACCTCACGGGTGAAAATCATGGCCCGGATGGACATCGCCGAAAAAAACATCCCCCAGGACGGAAGAATCAAAGTAAAGGTGGAAGGGCGGGACCTGGACCTGCGAGTCTCCACCCTGCCTTCTCACTACGGGGAAAAGATAACCGTCAGGATCCTGGACTCGCAAGCTGTGTCCTTAAACCTGAACGAAATTGGCCCTTCCCCGCAAGATACATTACGGATAAAAAAAATTGTGGAAAGGCCGCAGGGGATTGTTCTGATTACCGGACCTACGGGAAGCGGCAAAACTTCCACCCTGTATGCCATGGTCAACCATATCAAGACAGAAGCGATCAACATCATCACCCTCGAGGACCCCATCGAATACGAGCTGAAAGGGGTCACCCAGGTGGCCATCAATGAAAAAACAGGTTTGACTTTTGCCTTTGCTCTCCGCTCCGTGTTGCGGCAGGACCCGGACGTGATCATGGTGGGGGAGATGAGGGATAGCGAAACGGCCAATATCGCCGTGGAAGCTTCCCTTACCGGACACCTTGTTTTAACGACCCTGCATACGAATACCGCGGTAGCCGCTATCACCCGCCTTAAAAATTTGGGTGTTCCGCCATATCTGATTGCCTCTTCCTTGAACGGGGCGATTGCCCAGAGGCTTGTGAGAAGAATCTGCGACCATTGTAAAAAGACCTACGCCCCCACACCCGATGAACTGATGAAAATCCGCCTGAGGGGAATAAATCCCGCAAGTTTTAAGCTTTACAAAGGAACGGGGTGTACCTTCTGTAACCGAACAGGGTACAGGGGAAGGACCGGGGTCTTTGAGGTTTTAACCATTGACCTCACAGTGAGGGAATTGATTGCCAATGGTGCTCCCGAAGACGTTATTATTAAAGCGGCCCTTGAGGGCGGGATGAGGCATATGAGCGATGATGGCATTGAGAAGATCAACCAGGGGATCACCACCATCGACGAGCTTTTCCGGGTTGTCCACCTGAGAGAGGAGGGGCGCTCGACCTGCCCGAATTGTGGAGACACGGTGGGGCAAGACGTACCCGCCTGTCCTGCCTGCGGGGAAACGTTTTTGAATCAATGTCCGGCCTGCGGGGCAGCCAAGGATTCAAAGTGGAAGTTTTGTCCATCCTGCGGGAAGAATTATCAAGCCCCAGCCGTTTCTTTGCCCAGGCAAATGTCAGCCACCCCGAAAAAGATTGGGAAAAATTGAAGGAGAAAGGGAGAAAAAGTGGATCGAGAGACAAGATGTGGTGAAAGATGACTAAAAAAACTATAGAGAAGCTCACCAAGGAATTAATGGCCATGCGCCAAAGGATTGCCGAGCTGGAAGCGGCGGAAATCGAACTCAGGCGCAAAGAAGAAGTTTTGCGCACAAGTGAGCGGATTGCCCAGCGCTTAAACAGAGAGGCTGCGATCATCGCCGAGATCGGGCGGATTATCAGTTTCACCCTGAACATCGAGGAGGTGTATGAACGCTTTGCGGAAGAAGTGCGCAAACTTGTCCAATTTGACCGGATTGCCATAAACATCATTGATCTAAAAAATTCCTGCTTTACCATCCCTTATGTTTGGGGGCCTCAAGTGACTCACCGCCAGATGGGCGATGTCATCCCCTTAGCCGGTTCGGCAGCGGAGACGATTGTGAAAAGTCGGTCCACCCTTTTTTTTCGAAAAGAAAATCTTAAAGAGGCTGTAACCCGATATCCAGGCCTTCGCCCCATTATAGAGGCGGGGTATCAATCGATCATGATGGTTCCTTTAATCTCAGAAAGTGATGTCATAGGTGTGCTGAACGTTCAATCGACCCAGGCGGATGCGCATACAGAGATGGATTTGAGACTTATCGAGAGAGTCGGTATGCAGATTTCCGGGGCGATTGCCAATGCCCTGCTCTTCGCCGAGCACAAACGGTCTGAGGAGGCTCTGCGGGAATCGGAAGAACGATATCGAAACATTCTGGAGAACATCGAGGATGGCTACTACGAGGTTGACCTCGCGGGTAATTTAACCTTCTTCAATGATTCGTTTTGCCGGATATGGGGATATTCTAAGGAGGAGATGATGGGCATGAACAACCGGCAATACACTGATCAAGAGAACGCTAAAAAGGTTTATCAAACCTTTAATAAAGTGTATCGAACAGGGCAACCTGCCAAGGAATTCGACTGGGATATTTTAAGAAAAGATGGGACAAAAAGATACATTGAGACATCTGTATCACTGATCAAGGATTTATCCGGTAACCGGATAGGGTTTAGAGGCATTGTCCGCGACATTACTGAGCGCAAACGCGCAGAGAAAGAGATGGCCGCTCTTCAAGAGGAGTTAAGGCAGTCGCAAAAGATGGAAGCTATCGGGCGATTGGCCGGGGGCTTTGCCCATGATTTCAATAATTCCCTCACGCTCATTAAAACTTGCAGTCAACTTGCGCTTCTCGAACTTAAAGAGGGGGATCTGCTCAAAGAGAAAATCGACATGATCCATAAAGCAACGGAGCGGGCAACCAATCTTTCCCGCCAGCTTTTAGCTTTCAGCCGCCGGCAGATCATGGAGATGAAGGTTCTGAACCTGAACAATCTTTTGCTGGACCTGGATAAAATGCTGCGGCGGGTGATTGGAGAGGATATCGAGCTGGTCAACATGTTGGCAGGAGATTTGGGGAGAGTGAAGGCCGACCCAGGTCAAATTGAGCAGGTGGTTCTCAACCTGGCCCTGAACGCCAGGGATGCGATGCCCAAAGGGGGAAGGTTGGTTATTGAGACCGCCAATGTGGAGATGGGGCAGGAGTACGCCCGGATTCACGCCAGCGTGGTTCCAGGCCGCTATGTGATGTTGGCGGTGAGTGATGCAGGGGTGGGGATGACCCTTGAGGTTCGGGAGCGGATTTTCGAGCCCTTTTTTACGACTAAACCCAAGGGGAAAGGAACGGGTTTAGGTTTATCTACGGTTTATGGGATTGTGAAGCAGAGCGGCGGGAATATTTGGGTCTATAGCGAACCGGAACTTGGCACGACGTTTAAGGTTTACTTCCCCCGGGTGGATGAGCCATTAGAGACGGAGAAGAAAAAGCCACAGGTGATGTATCTTCCGCATGGGGGTGAAACGGTTTTATTGGTGGAGGATGATCGAGACGTGCGCACTCTGACGGTGCAGATTTTGAAGAAGCAGGGCTATCATGTTCTGGATGCTGCCAACGCCGGAGAAGCGCTCCTGAGCGCTGAGGATTATCCAGGAGAGATTAATTTATTAGTGACAGATGTGGTGATGCCGGGAATGAGCGGCCGAACGTTAGCGGAAAAGTTACTGCTTTTGCATCCCCCAATGAAGGTGCTTTACATGTCCGGTTATACGGATGAGGCCATTGTGCGCCATGGGATTTTGGAGAAAGGTATAAATTTTATCCAGAAACCTTTTTCGCTGGAGGGATTCACGGAGAAGGTTCGGGAGGTTTTGGATAACTAATGATGGTTTCGGAAAAAGTCCTGTTCTTGTCATTGCGAGGAGTTCCGCATTTGCGGGACGACGAAGCAATCTTGTATTTTCGGGCACCTATAAAAACGAGATTGCTTCGCTTTCGCTCGCAATGACCCTTTCGCGACTTTTTACGACCCCATCAAGAATATGTTTAAAAAGAAAGGTCACGGGAGAACCCTTTGAGGGATTATTTCGGGAAGAGATATCGCGCCGCTTTCTTTGCCTTGCTTATTACTACCACAGTCTTTCGTCTTTTTTATATCCAGTGGGTGGATTTGGCGCCGGATGAGGCCTACTACTACACCTGGTCGCGGAACTTGCAATGGGGTTACTATGACCACCCGCCCATGGCGGGCTTTCTGATCTGGATGTTCACGGCCATCGCCGGGGAAGGAGAGTTTGGCGTCCGCCTGGGATGGGTGTTGATCGGAGCCCTACTTATAGGTGTTTTGTACCGCATGGGCGCAAAGATGTTCGAGAGCGAGCGCGCGGGGTTCTATTCCGCCCTGTTGATGAACTTAAGCTTATTGGGCTCCACCGGCTCCGTTATTGTTACCCCCGATGGACCCCAGGGTTTATTCTGGGCCCTGGCCTTGTTTAGCGTTTACAAGGCCGCCGGGGGAGAAGCCCGCCATTGGTGGTACTTTACTGGCGTGTCACTCGGGCTGGGGCTTCTGTCCAAGTACACGATGATCCTTCTTGTTCCTTGTGTTTTTTTATTTTTACTTTCGTCGGAGGAAGGGAGAAATTGGCTGCGGCGCAAAGAGCCTTATCTGGCGCTCCTATTGGGCCTGTGTATTTTCTCCCCGGTTATTCTCTGGAATGCCCAGCATGATTGGCTTTCCTTTCGTTTCCAGATCTCCCATGGGCTGGAACTTAAAGAAGCCGCCGGTCTTGCAACTTTTGGGGAGTATTGGGCGGGACAAGCGGGGGTGGTTACGCCGCTGATGTTCCCGGTGGTCATCTGGGCAATGGCCAGGAGTGGCAGCAGAGGATTTCGGCAGAAGAAGATGAATCTCCTTTTACTCTTCTTCACCTCTGCGCCGATCCTGCTCTTCTTTGCCGTGACGAGTCTCAGATCAAAAGTGGAAGCTAACTGGCCGGCCCTGGCGTATTTTTCCGCCGTTGTTGCTCTGGCTGGAATTATCTGCCAGGAGTGGACGGGATGGAAAAAAGCTCAAAAAGGCTTTGCCTGGGCAGCCGCAGGAAGCGCCTTGCTGGTGTCTTTTTTGGCGCACATGCAACCTCTTTATGCCACATTGCCCATACCGGCTAAAATAGACCCGACCAGCCAGCTTTACGGGTGGCGCACTCTTGGAGAGCGGATTAAGGATGCAGCCCGCTCCCTGGATGCGGGGAAAGGAATCTTTCTCCTGACCCCTCAGCATCAATTGGTAGGGGAGGGAATGTTTTACACCCAGAGAAAATTCGCCGTTTATCAATGGGATGCCCCCCAACGGATCAATCACCTCTCGGCGATCAATGCCCCGCCGGTGGGCAGCCAGGCCGTCTTTTTCACAGAGGATGGAAACGATTTACCCGCGGGGTTGTCGGCGATCTTTGATTCCTGCGAAAAAGTGGAGACTCTGGTCATCCAGCGCAACTCCTCGCCGGTGCGGACCCACCCGATCTGGAAATGTACGGGGTTCAAGGGGCTGCAGCCCAAAAACCCCTGAAATGAAATTCACCGCAGAGCACGCAGAGAACGCCGAGGAATGGATTTATAAGATGAAAAAATTTAAAATAAAAATGTCCATTTTGATAACAATTTAGCGTTTTGATCCGCCTCAGGCGGACCAGAAATCCCTACCGACCTCCCTTTGGCAAAGGGGGGAGAGGTTTTTTATTGGAATTCGATAAAAGATTCATCCTTTTCCCCCTTTGAAAAAGGGGGATGAAGGGGGATTTGACAGCTTTTCAAATGGCTAAACTGTTACCCATTTTGAAACATCGGAAAATCAACAATTCTTTTCTTGTGGACGACATTTATTCTCAGTGCTCTTAGCGATTAATAAATGAAACATTCTTTCACCGTGGATATTGAAAAGATAGTTTACGAGGGCCGCGGAATGGGGCGGGTTGATGGGAAAGTAGTCTTTGTCCCTTTCACGGCGCCGGGAGACAGGGTGCGGGTAGAGGCGCTGAGGGAGAAGAAAGATTATGTAGAAGCAGCGCCAAGGGCCGTTGAGGAGGCTTCTCCCTTGCGTGTAAAACCCTTCTGCGACCTCTTTGGAAAATGCGGCGGCTGCCAATATCAGCATATCCCATACATGGAGCAACTGAAGCTGAAAGAAGAAGCGCTGAAAGACTTTTTACAGCGCCTCAACCCAGAGGGAGGGTTTGAACTACTGCCGGTCGTTCCCTCAGCAAAAGATCGGGACTATCGGATAAGGGTTCAGTTTAAAGGGGGATGGAGCGGTGGCAGAAACATCCTGGGATTCTATGGCCTGAAAACCCACCGGTTAGTGGAGGTGAAAGAATGTCCGCTGCTGCATCCTTTAGCCAATGAGATCCTCAAAAATTTGAGAAAATGGATGGAGGAAAAGAGGAAAATTTTCGTCCGCAATTTAGACCTGCAAATCAGCCCGGATGAGGATGTGGGGGTAATGCGCTTTAAGGCAGAAGGAGCCAGCAATCTAAATATGGCCGAAGCAGTATGTAAGGAAATTCCCAAAGTCCAAGGGGCGGTTGTCGAGGGGACGAGAAAAACCTCCTGGGGAGATTTAACCCTTTCCTATTGCTGGCCGAAAATTATTGAACAAGAATCGCTGCGCATACGGGTGGGTTTCGGTTCTTTCTCCCAGGTCAACCCACACCAAAATTGGAATTTAAGGCAACAGGTAGTGGAGTGGGCAGAGCTTACCAGCCGGGAGAAAGTAATCGATCTTTATTGTGGATCGGGAAATCTAACTCTGCCGCTGGGCCAGCGCGCGATGAAAGTTTGGGGGGTGGACCAGGATAGGCCAGCCGTTGAGATGGCCCGGGAAAATGCCCGGGAGAATAAGCTGGATAATTGCGCTTTTTTCGCGGCCAGCGCGGAAGATGGGGTTAGGCGGGTGTTAAAGGAAACAGATTCCGTAGATGTTGCCGTTCTGGACCCGCCAAGGGCAGGAGCTAAGAAGGAAGTTTTCAATATTTTACCCTTGCTTCATGCCTCAAAGATCCTTTATGTTTCCTGCGAACCGCCGACACTGATGCGGGACCTGGCTCGACTTCAGGCTTTGGGTTATCATCTAAAAAGGATCCAGCCGCTGGACATGTTTCCGCAGACTTATCATATTGAGGTGGTAGCAGAACTTATTAAAAACAGGGGCCAAGGGTTCCAAGGGGCCCAGCGAAAAAACAGAAACACTTGAACCCTCTTTAGGCGCTTAGCGCCTCATTAATACAAACATGTTTGTAAGAAGGAAATGTCTGCCGATAAATATCCCCCCTTCCCCCCTTTGCCAAAGGGGGGTTAGGGGGGATTTCAGGACTTTTCGCTGCCCGCCTGAGGCGGGCCACTTTTTCCGTGCGCAGTCGAGGAAAAAGCATAGATTCTTACACATTAAAGTCTGAGAATTTTATTTTAACATTTTTATTCCCCTCACCCTTTCCCTCTCCCCAAGGGGAGAGGGTGGGGTGAGGGGGAAAATTTCAAATATCTTTGGTTAGGAGTTAATTCATGAATATTTTGGTCACTGGCGGCGCTGGATTTATTGGTTCTCATCTGGTGGAACGCCTGCTGGTTGAAGGGCACCGGGTTATCTGCCTGGATAATTTCGATGATTTTTACGACCCGGCATTGAAACGGCGAAACCTGACGCGCGCCCTTCAGGACCCAAAGTTTCGATTGGTGGAAGGCGACCTAAGGGATGAAGGGATCCTGAATAAAATTTTTGGCGAAGAAAAATTAGCAATTGTGGCGCACCTGGCAGCCCGGGCCGGGGTTCGGCCTTCCATCCAGAACCCCCTTTTATATGCGGATGTAAACATTCGGGGAACCCTTAACCTTCTGGAGGCCTGTAAAAAGCACGGCGTTAGCCGTTTTATCTTTGCCTCGTCTTCTTCGGTCTATGGGAATAATCCCAAAGTGCCTTTCGCCGAAGACGACCCTGTGGACAATCCCATTTCTCCCTATGCCGCTACCAAGAAAGCCGGCGAGCTTATCTGCCATACCTATCATCATCTTTATGGATTTCACATCGCCTGCCTGCGCTACTTCACGGTTTATGGGCCGAGGCAGCGCCCGGAGATGGCCATACATCAATTTACCCGGTTGATCCATCAGGGGAAAAAAGTCTCTCTTTTTGGAGACGGAAGTTCCCGGCGGGATTATACGTACATAGACGATGCCATCGAAGGCACGATGGGGGCGTTGACCAGAGAACATGGGTACGAGATCTATAATATCGGCGAGTCCCAGACCATCTCGCTTACGGAGTTGCATAGAGCGATCGAAGAACGGGTGGGGGAAAAGGCTCTTTTGGAATATCTTCCGGCACAGCCCGGGGATGTGGAACGCACCTACGCGGACATCCGCAAAGCAGGCGATCGGTTAGGATACCGGCCTAAAATAAAAATCCCGGAAGGGTTAGACCGTTTTGTGCGCTGGTATTTAGACGAAAGAAATAAATGATATTAATTCACCGCAGAGAGCGCAGAGAATTAATTTTTAAAAAACAGAAATGATGAACTCCTAAAAAGTCAGAATTACCTTAATTAGGTCATTCCGGCGAACCCCGGATCGTGTCCGGGGCAGGCGCCGGAATCCATTTATTTAAGTGAGTTATCAAATCTCTGGACTCCGGTTTTCACCTGTCTGCCAGGCACAGGCAGGCCGGAGTGACGACTTTTTACGAAGCCATCAGAAATGAAAATCATGAATATTTTTTTCTGCGATCTCAGCGCGCTCTGCGGTAAAAAATTGAGGAAAAAATGGAAAAGCCCTGGTTAAAATATTACGACCCGCATGTTCCCCAAAACATTGAATACCCGCAAATACTTCTGCAACAAATCCTGGACGATGCGGCAGATCAATTTCCGGGGGAAAATGCCGTCTTTTTTTTCGGAGGCAAGATCAAGTACAGGGAATTGAGGGACCAGGCCAATCAATTCGCCAGGGCCCTCAAGGGAATGGGTTTCCGGCAAGGGGATCGATTGGGAATCCTTCTGGCCAACATGCCCCAGACGATCATCAGCGCCTTTGGCGCGCTGAAAGCCGGGGGGGTGGCCGTATTTTTTGACCCTTTGGCAGAGGAAGAAGAATTGCTGCGACAGATCAAAGAGGCGGAAGTCGAGAACATAGTAGCCTTTGACCTGGTTCTGCGCCGGGTAGACCACCTTTTTGCCCAAACAAAATTGAAACAATTCATCATTACCGGCGTAAAGGATTATTTACCCTTTCCCAGGAATTTTCTATTTGACCTGGCGGCCAAAGGGCGCGGTATCCACGTTAAACTGGCCAGGAAACCGAACGTTCATCCATTCCCAGAGTTTCTCCTGCGGGGCCGTTCGCTTTCATCAATTGCCGGGCAAGAACCCGTAAGCCCCGAAGAAATAGCCTTTATTCAATACACCAGAGGAACTTCCGGTCCCCCCAAAGGTGTGCTTTTGACCCATAAAAATTTAGTGGCCAACCTTTTACAGGCTTCGGCTTGGGTTGGGAAATTGGAGAAGGGGAAGGAGGTCTTTCTTTCCATTTCTCCTATCCACCGAACTTATGGAATGACCATGGGCATGAACCTGTCCATCTATGCCGCGGCTATGAGTATCCACCTGCCTCAGATTGAAATCCTGCAGGCGCTCTCCTCGTTTAAAAAACATCGCCCCTCTTTTTTCCCGGCCGAACCGGCAATGATTGAGAGGCTTTCCACTACACCGGATATTGCCAGGCACAACGTCTCTTCAATTAAAATCTGCTGGTCCATGGGAAATCCCTTACCCGAGGAAGCTCTACAGAATTTTGGAAAAATGGTTGGAAGAAGGGTCTGCGTAGCCTATGGATTGGCCGAAGCTTCACCCCTTACGCATGCCCAGCCGATTTTGGGAAGGCGAAAGGTCGGCTCAATAGGGATTCCTCTTCCGGATACGGATGCCAGAATTGTCGATGTCCCCAAAGGGGCAAAGGAAATGCCTGTGGGGGAAGAAGGGGAACTGATCGTCAAAGGGCCGCAGGTGATGAAGGGCTACTGGAACAAGCCTGAAGAAACATCTCGCACCCTCCGGCAGGGCTGGCTGCATACTGGAGATATGGCCCGGATGGATGAGGACGGATTTTTTTATATAACCGGTAAAATAGCCAGGAAATAGGGCGCAAGGCGTAAGGGGCAATGGGTAAGGTGTAAGGTGAAAGGTGAAAGGTGAAAGGGATAAAACCCAACACTTAACACTTGATGATCTCGTAAAAAGCCTGAAAATTCCCTTTTCCGTCATTCCGTTGGAAGCCGTCCGCCTCAGGCGGACAGTATTTTCAAATGCTTATAAATACCCTGGACTCCGGTTTTCACCGGAGTGACGACTTTTTAGGAGATCATCAACACTCAACACTTTCTTGCTTTTCACTTGAACCCTTGGACCCTGTATTATTACCTTGACTTCCTCAAAGTTCCGGGTAAAAAATTAAACATCCCCACAAGGAGAAATGCTGATATGCAGGTTCGTTTTTTCAAGCCCTTCGATGAGCTTTCCGGCAAAGAAGAGATCGGGCTTGAATTAAAAAAGCCCGTGCCGGTCAAAGAACTTCTTAGCATCATCGCCGAAAGAGTTCCTTCTTTCAAGCCTTATATCCGGAAAGAGAAAGACGAAATTTTAAATTTTTTTGTGGTGCTTGTTCGGGGGGATGAGATTCTTAAGTTGCAAGATATGGTTTACGATGACGATATGGTCAATATCCTTCCGCCGATCAGCGGAGGATAACGGCTCCTCTCACGGGGAAAACTTAATCCATTGTATCAGTTTAGAGTTTTGAAAAAATGGCGGCAACGCCTCTGTTTGGGACCGGGGGCCAGGCCGGAACGCGCCGGAAACATCGGTTGGGTTTCCCCTTATCCTCGAGGATAAAAGCCCGTTTCCTCCGGAGGAGGCGGGGGTATCTTCCCCGCCCCATCCACGGAGAAATCAGCGCCTTATGATTCCAAGCGGGCCGGTCTGGCCCCCGGTCCCTGGAATCCCTTGGCCCTGGTGATTCACCTTTATTCAAAGAACTAAAGTGTTACAATCCATTTAAAAAGCAAGAGGAAATTATGAGCCTTTATTTCTTCACGTACTTATGTTGAGTGATTTTTCTACTCGCGGCGGGCCTGCGAATCTATAAACAAATGAAACTTCCCCTGCACCTTAGGTGGGAGCTTTACCCAGCGAAACATGAAGCCGGCAAGAAAGCGGAGTATGGCGGATCATACATGGAGGAGTTGAACTGGTGGGAAAAGGAAAAGAAAAAATCTCTATACAACGAGCTTAAATTCATGATTCCGGAAATTTTATTCCTGCGCGGGGTCTTTGCTGAAAACCGTAAACTCTGGTGGGTCTCCTTCCCCTTCCACTTCGGGCTATATATGCTGCTGGCCACACTTTTTCTACTTTTTATGGGCGCCGTAGGCATGGCCTTAGGCGTCCGGATCGCTTCCGGGAGCAGCGCCTGCGGTTCTTTCCTTTACTACCTGACGATCCTCACCGGATTTATCGGATTGACCCTGGGAACCATAGGAGGCCTTGGATTGCTTGGCCGCAGGCTTGGTGATCAGGAATTGAGGAAGTATTCATCCCTGGCCGACTATTTCAACTTAATTCTCTTCTCCTTTTTTTTGATCTCTGCCCTTTTGGCCTGGCTTTTCCATGACCATGCCTTCGATGGGGCTCGAGCTTATATCTATGCTCTTTTGACTATCGGCGGCCAGCCGGAAGGGTATTCCTCCCCTCATACCTTTCTTGGCCAACTCGCCATTGTGCTGGCTTCCTTACTGGCGGCGTACATCCCCCTGACCCACATGTCTCATATGTTCATGAAGTATTTCATTTATCATGACGTGAGGTGGGAGGACACGCCGAACCTAAAAGGAAGCCGAATCGAGGCAGCCGTCTTACAAAATCTGGGGTTAAAACCCAACTGGGCGGCTCCCCATATCGGCGCCGATGGCAAAAAAACCTGGGTTGACCTGGCCACATCGGGGTCGAAGGAGAGCAAATGAACCCTAAGGTAAAACCATCCGATATAGCCAAACCCTCCCAACGTCTGGCCCATATTGAGCCGGGGGAACTGCCGCCATTGCCGCCCCCTTATGAGGATTTTAACCGAGTTACCCTTTCTGCGCTTAAGGAAGAAAAAGTAGCCGCCATCGAGTCTTCCCTCGATGATACAGTGGTCATCGCTATTCCCAAACCCAAAAACAAGGAGGAAGAGGAAAAACATCTCCGGGCTTTTCTCTCCGGCCTGCGCAAACTTTTTGAGAAAGAGAACAACTGGGGTTTTCTGCAGCCCCTTTTGCTCTCCATGGAGCATTGCGCCAGATGCCAGACCTGTTCCGAGGCCTGCCCGGTCTTCGAGATGAGCGGGCGCCAGGAGATTTACCGACCGACTTTCCGATCAGAGGTTGTGCGCCGCCTTTATAAGAAATACATCAAGCCCGGTGGAAAACTTACCTCCAAGCTTACCGGGGATATTGATTTGAACTGGACCACAATCGCCCGCCTGGCCGAGCTGGCCTACCGTTGCACTCTTTGCCGCCGCTGTGCCAGCGTATGCCCGATTGGGGTCGATAACGCCCTGATCGCTCACGAGATCCGCAAACTTTTTTCCCAGGAAATGGGCATTGCCCCCAGGGAGATCCATGAAAAAGGCACGCTCCAGCATCTAAGGGTAGGCTCAACCACAGGCATGAACCCGGTTGCGGCCAGGGACAGCATCGATTTCATCCAGGAAGAGATGGAGGAGATAACCGGCTATAAATTAGAGATTCCCTGGGACAAAGAAGGAGCGGAAGTCTTGCTCTTGCACAATGCCGGCGAGGTTCTCTCCTGGCCGGAGAATGTCGGGGCCTTCGCCATCATCTTCCAGGCAGCCGGCATCTCCTGGACCCTTTCTTCCGAGGAGCTTGGATACGATGTGGTGAATTATGGCCTCTGGTACGATGATGTGCAATTGGCCAGGGTGGCCGTCAAACACGCCGAGATTGCCAAAAAACTGAAGGTCAAAAAGATGATCATCGGCGAATGCGGCCACGCCCATAAGGCCCTTGTCGTAATTTCCGATCGGGTTTTAACCGGAAATTTGAACATTCCCCGGGAATCAGGATTTGTGCTTTTGGATGAGATCGTAAGCAGCGGGAAACTCAAGTTCGATCCTTCCCGCAATAATTTTCCGGTCACCCTGCACGACCCGTGCAACGTGGTCAGGGCCATGGGCATCGTGGAGCCCCAGCGCCGCATTCTTCGGAAAATCGCCCCGAAATTCCGGGAGATGACTCCCCATGGGGTGGATAATTATTGCTGCGGAGGCGGGTCTGGGTTCGCCATCATGTCCGGTTTCAATTTCCCGGAATGGCGCGCCCTGGTCAGCAGCCGGAAAAAATTTTTGCAGATCCTGGATGCTTTCAAGGACGAGCCCCAGGATGTTCCTAAATACGTTTGCGCGCCTTGCTCCAACTGCAAGGGATCCATCCGGGATATTCTGGAGTATTACCACGCCAAGGAACGCAGCCGCATCCACTATGGCGGACTCGTCGAGCTAATCGTCAATGCCATGGCCGATATGAAAAAGCCCATGATCAAATTCGACGAGGGGGCTCTTTAAAGGTGGAGTTGTTTTTATGACCGTACCAAAAGATTAAACCATGAAAATCAAGATTTGACCTGACAGGCAATGTAAGAGAAGGCCATGACCAACGAGTGCACCAAAGCGTGAAAATTAGTCAAGGCCAAGGCCTGATGATTTCTGTTTGAAAGTGATTATAACGCTCCACGTAAGCTGTGGGCGCGCCTAAACAACTTACCTCCCCACTTGGCTTTGCCACCAAGGCGACCGACAGCTTAAACCCGGCCGTTTTCTGTTTTTTTTCTCCTATGCTGCGATTCCAATTATGACAGGCGGAACCGCCGCTGAAGTTGGCAGTGTCCGTTAGATCAAATCCTGACTTTTCCAATTTAAAACTGCCTTTTTGGACGCCCCAATCTTTATCGCCCCGGCGTCAAAGAAAAAATTCACCCTCCATTTTCGCATTACAGCCTTAAGTTTCTTTTTTGCCTTTATCTTTCAGAGGTCTCTTGTGCCGGTAAAAATAAATCCCCCAGATCAACCCTCCTATAATGGCGATGGCCCAGAATGCTTTGGCCTCATAACGCTTGATATCCACTATGATGATTCTGAGAACGTTGCCAAAAAGGTAGCCTCCGATGCCCATGGCCGCTGCCCAAGTTAGGGCGGTCAGGGCGCTTAAGAGGAAAAAATAAGCAGCCGGTATCCGGCTCATGCCCAGGGCAAAGAGAGTTATTATGCGCAAGCCGTAGAGAAAGCGGAAAATAAGAATTAGTTTCATGCGGTGACTATCGATGAGCCTTTGAACTTTATCCAGGCGAAGATTCCAGGCAGGATGCGAGGCCAGGATCGCCCGGCTGTGCCAGCGGCCGAGATAGAAAAATAATTGATCCCCCATGATAGTGCCGATAAAAGCAACCAGGATGGCCCAGGGCAGGCTTAAATAACCCAGGTAAGCGGCAAGCCCCGCCAGAACCATGGTCGTTTCCCCCTCAAGAAATGTTCCGACCAGGAGGGCGAGATAGCCATACGTCTCTATGAAATGTTCTAAGGTCATCGTTGCAAAAGAAAGGCTTTACGATTGCCCGATTTTTCTTTGTTGTTATTTTTTACCGATCTCCTTGCTTTTGGCTGCCGGCTTCTTCGGCGTTTTTTCCTTAAGCCATTCCACCATCTCCTGAAGGTTCTTGCTCATATACCAGCGGCCGTTGGCAAAGACGCCATAATCCGCTCCGGCCATGGCCGAAGCGAAGCGGGTGGAGTTGGCGTAGAAGAGCCATTGTTCCACCCATTTTTTCTCGATGGCTTCGTTGAAGGGGCTGTCATTTTGAGCCGGGCCTTTGGCCGCCCCGATCTTCCAGGCTCTCAAAAGAATTTCCGTGGCCGCCCGGGTCATTTCGTTGGTGGTTTTGATGGTGTTTTCCATACGGGCAAACTGCCCCTGAACCCATCCATCGCTGTGGCAGGAGAGACAAATATTCTGCATGGCGGCTCGCCTTTTCTCCTGCTCTTTGGCATCAATCAGATATTCAGAAACCGGTTCTCCGGTAAGTTCGGTGGGCAGGGGCAATCCAGCCTTGTTCTTAATAATTGTGGTATCCGGAGATTTCGGGCGGGGATGGGCATAGATGAGGCCAAAGATCCTCCAGGGAAGCCGGTCGTTCATCTGATGCGTTCTTTCGGCAACTACATTACCGGCTTCGTTGACTACCAGACTGACATGGCAGGCGGCGCAGGTCGGCGCGGAAAAATCTTTTCCCACTGTCCAGGGGACAGCCTGGAAATCCCATTCCTTGCCCAGAGAGGAGTAAAGATTCCCATGCTTGCTGACTTGATAGACAGCGTAAGCCGGAACGTCGGGCCCTTTGTGGCATTCGGAGCAGGTGTAAGGTTTACGGGCCATTTCCATGGAGAACTGATGGCGGGTATGACAGGCGGCGCAGGAGCCTTTGCTTCCGTCGGGGTTGATCCGGCCGACTCCCTGATTGGGCCAGCCTGAAAGGACAGGAAATTCCATCCTGCCCATATCCGTGTCTCTCGCTTTAAACCCACGGACTTTAACTTCCGTGCCGTGGCAGTAAAAGCAAGAATCATATTGAGTCTCCGGATCCGGGGGTTTTAAGATTGTCCGCCCCTTGTGGAATGACTGAACCCCATTAATCGAATCGGCCAGTTGGCGGTAAAGGGGATTATTTTTGAGGTTGCCGTGGGCATGGGACATGATGTTCTTCCCATACTGTTTCGCCTCAGTTGGATGGCAGATGGAACAGTTTTCCGGCGTAACGACTACATGGACTTTGAACCCGTTGTGATCGAAGGAATCTTTGTGCTTTCCCGGATTCAAGGTGTGACACTCGGCGCAGCCAACGACCGTTTCAACTAATTTATCAGGGATGTTTGAGGCAGATATTTTTCTCGTTTTGGGGCCCTTTTTCAGTCCTTCTCCCGGGGACACCCTGGAATGAACACTTCTTCGCCAGTCGGATACGATACCCGGAGTCACCGAAGTATGGCATCCAAGGCAAGCTTCCGTGTTTTCACTGACCCGCGGCCCAGCCTGGGAGGCTCCGGCCCAGAGCAAGCAGAAAATCCCGAAGATGAATAATTTTAGCAGCCAATCCCGCCCCTTCATCCTTTGGCCCTCCATTAACAAAGAGAGTTAGCCTAAATGGTTTTTATTTTGATTTTCCTTTCACTTTTTTGATGGCTCGGAAAGGTATTATATGATCTGGGCCGGCTTCACCTTCTTGCTATCCAACAGATGGACTTTATTCATTCCGATGCCCAAGGAATATAATTATGCGCAAACCCTTAGGTTCCAGACGGTGAAATATGAATCACGTTAAGTGACTAAGGCGCCTAAAGTGATCCGCCACAGACAGACTAAAGTTGAAGAAAAGAAATTCCTATACAATCAAGCCAGAAGTCAAATCGCAGGTCTCGAAGTATCAAGGCCGACGACTTATTGTCGAGGAAGTTTGGTTGCATTCTATGAAAATCCCTGTGAAAAATCAACTCGGAAATTAAACTTTCAGATCCCAGAGGGAGGAAAGGAATGACAAAAGGGTTTGCTAAGGTGTTACGAACTTTAAAGCGTGAGGTTTACTCTATTTCCCTTTGGTAATATCGTTCATAATTTCCCTTTGCCAGATCCCAAAAAAGGCCTTAAGGTCTTGCAGACTGCATGGACGAATAAGAAGATGCATATCCGCTGAATCTTCGGCAAAATCGTTCAACCGCTCCAGGGCGACTCCCAGCCAGTAGAGATCAAAGCCCGGGTCCTTTTGCATAGCTTTTTCCACGAGATCCTTTTTTCGGAAATGATCCTGGACGAGGAAATAGACGTCGATAAAATCTCTTAGCGCTGCCCTTCCAAAGAGAGCCAGAAGTTTATTGGCAGCAATATCCATCAGGCTGTCTACTTTAACTCCAGGAAATTCTGCGGGGAAAAACGCTGGTTCAAACCTGAAGGGGCTGTCCAAAGAAAAAAGGATGATCGTCGTCTCTCTTGCCGAACTTGCGGAAATTTCTACAAAGGAAGAGAATCCTCTTCGCCTCTCCACCCTTAGCCTCTTTTTGCCCAAAGCGGATTCGATCTTCTGGCTGAAAGGCAAAATCAGACCCTCGACATCGGTGAAGAAGTCAAGATCTTGGCTTTGTCTGTGCTTGAGATAAAAGGCGGATAGCGCTGTTCCGCCTGTCAGGTAGAAGGCTTCCTTGTCAGGCAGACCGCCAAAAAGGTTAAGGATCTCTCTCTGTAGGCCGGTTAATATCTCCAAGCCATTCCTCCCAGACTCTTCTTACTTCTTTGGGTAAGAATTTCTGAATGCGGCCAAAAGAATCCTTGAAATCCGAGGGTCCGATTACCTTGAAAAGCTCCTGAACATCCGCAGTTCTCCCCCGGGAAAGGACTTGCTGGATATACATATCCCGATGGGCTTTCTTGGAGAGGTCAAGCCGGGTGTTATCCTTTAAAAACCAGAATAGGTTTTTCTGAACCGTAGTCTCCATTTTTGGAATAAAACACAGAGTTTAAGATTTTCTTCTTGATTCAAGAAGATTATACCAGAAAATGTTCGCTAAAGCACTCGACATGAATTCGGGGGACACCATGAAATAGGGGACGTAGTGGAAAATATGCACTTTACGTTATGTGATGATTCGAGGAATCGAAGGCAAGCGGATCTTTCGGGATATCCAGGATTGGAAAGAAGTTGTCACTCGTTTAGGAGACCTTTCCAAACAAGCCGGCACCTCTATCCTCGATTGGTCCTTGCTGGGGCGAGAACGATCAAAGATTGCATGAATTTTGAGTCGAGAGTATGGGATTGCGATGGCGGAGATAGCGAAGAAGTTAGGGGTCTGCACCTCGGCAATCGCCGAGGCAATTCGAAAAAAGGAGGGGGAGGACCAAAGGTGATAATTTTCCTCTACGTCCCCCAATCCTCAATTCGGGGAGTAGAAAAGGCCCGCCAATTTTATAAACGCTGCAAAAGATTCCTCACTTCATGTTTTATTTTTCTGAGATCTTCCTCATTGGGTCTTCCCCTGATATCTCCCATTCTCCCCTTCGTGCTGTTGGCTTCTGAGCCATGAAATTCGCTCAGGATGTACCATTCATCCAACACGGTGAAGCCTAAGTGGTCAAAGAACTGTCCAGCATACTTGCCCGCAGGAATTGCCTCGTTTTTTCCCGTATGAGGACCTGAGAAGGTACAGAAAATCAGGGCATTCTTTCCCGGAATCCTCGGGGCGCTTAATTTTACCCGTTCCTTTTTGCGATACCCACTGAATTTATTTTTCAAAAAGGAATCCATGGGCTCAGGGGGATGCCATTGATAGGATGGAAAGCCAATACAGATCAGGTTATATTCGAAAAAATCAATTTCATCAGCTTCCTCTACCCTTCTAAACAAAACGTCGGCCCCAAATTCTTCCAGGCTTTCTTTAAGGGTATGGGCCACTTTCTCTGTGTTGCCGGTTTTTGACCAGTAGATGATGGCTGCTTTCATTTTTCTGTCTCCTCATGGAAATCATATTATCAAAAAAAGCCAACTGTTTCTACTTCAGCCTGCCAGATATGGGCGCCAGGGGTGGGAACGGCCGCCGGCCGCGACGAACTGGATTATCCCTCCCGTTATTTGGGCAACGAGATTTCATCCAGGATAATCTCGGCCATCCATTTGGCAGCTTTGCCTACTACTTCGGGGCAATGAACATCATGGGCGCCAGCATTATGGAATTTTTCAAACTCCTGAGGGTCGGGAAGATAATAGTACCGCCCCAGGATTTTGTTCTGGATATCGCGACAGACTACTGAACCATATTCGTTGATGAATTTTTCTCGAAACTTTCTGACAAGCTTATGGGTCTTGAAGCGAATCCCCTCAGGATCGGAAAAATTATTCCTTTCCCTTCCCAACAAAGAGCTCAAAACCAGCACTGCCCCCATGTAGGCCCCGCAGCCACTGTCACAAGTCAATCCGGTACCCCCGGCCAAGCCCGTTGCTGCTTTAAAAATATCATCATTCCTGGCGTCCAACACGTCCTGAAGAGCCGCAATCACACACTGGCTGCACCCCCTGTAGGTTCTCTCATATTCCTTGCCCAGCTGGTAGGCTTTTTGGGCCACCCTTACGACCTTCTCCTTTTTCATGAATTTCTCCTTTGCAGTTATTTCAGCTTTCGAAGCCGAAGGCCATTACCTCGTGGCTTTCTATTCTTATCAGATATTTTCCTTTTCGCAAAGAGGTTAGGGGCACTCGGGAATTAATTCCACCTCAGTTTCATGCTCGCTGCCCAAAGCTTCATAGCCCCAAAATCCCTATTCCTCTTTCTTCTATTCGCAGGGATGCTCCCCTGCTTTTACTTCCGGATGGCATTCAACGATCTGTTCGGGAGAACAATCCTTCATCTCGGCTTTCAACTTCTCCGGATGCTGGCATCCTTTGTTTCCCTGGCACATCTTTATTCACCACCCTTCTCCTTTTATTTCAAATCAGCAAAAATCCTTTTTGTATGTTGAGGGGACCCCTTAATCCCTTCTGCATGAGCTTTCAGAAGAACAGGGAGGCTTATCACACCGCTCCTCCCGCCCGCAGCAGGTGGAGCCTTTCGGTCGGGGGTTTTTCACCGGATGGGAAACCGAGAGAACCTTCTCCAAGTCCCCTTCTCCACACTGTTTACACCGTAAAGGATCGCTGAGAGTTCCTACTCCCTCCCAGATCTCGGATATGCCGCCGCACTCCCGGCAGCGATATTCATAAATGGGCATAATTTTACCTCGCCATAGGGAAATTTTTTTGTTTTCCTTTTATTTCCTCTTGCAGCTTTCGCAGATTGACAAAATAATCCTCTGGGGGCTTGGCTTCCCGAATACGGTAGAGAGCCGGGGCTTGGGGAGAGGATAGCTGACGCAGGATGGGATATTTAAACCCTCCTTTTTGGGTTATTTCCAGCCCCTGCAAAATTTCCTGGGAATATCGAAAGGGAAAGGAAAAGATCAACTCGTTGTCCTCAGCCAGGGCGAAGCGGCGAGTTCCATAGCAGGGAAAAGAGACCGTCGGTTTATCTTTCATGAATGCCGCCGCCACCCCTTCCCCGCAAGTGCCGCACTCCGCGGCCGTGTTGATATTCAACCGCTCCCCGGTTTGATAGGTAGACGCGTAGATGAGGCGGGTCATCTGAGCGCCGTCAGCGAAGAGGAGGACTACGTCCGGGTCAACGGAACCTTCTTCCAGGGGGGCCACGAGGGCAGCCTGAACCCTTCCGGGTTCCAGGCGAAGGCCTGTTTTTAAAATCTTCTCAAAAGCTTCGGCTGTTGAGGTCCTTACGATGGCGAATCTATCCGCCATTCCTTTGGGAAAGTCTGAAAACCCTAAATTTCCTTTGGCAATGGCGCAGACCATGTTTTCTTGGGTGACGCCCAGCGTCCGGCCGTATACCCTGGCATAAGTCACAAACTGGCAGAAGGTCAGGGGTTCAGCAGGAATTTCAGAAACCCCGGGCAAATCTTTTCGATCTTTTAGAAGCTTTACCCCCACCGGCAAAGTCCTCAAACGCAGAATGTTCATATAGCCATCGGATATCTCTTTTCTTTTATTCATATGAAATCTCCCAGTATTAGTTTATTTTCTAATCATCGCTATTCCACAATTAGGGCAGGTAGTTTGGGCGCAGGGAACTCCGGCCTGGTGAGGAGTGGTGGTCCCGCATTTCGGACAGAGACATTCCCCGGCCGGGCCGGCACCGGCTCTCGCCCCTCCCATCCTTCCGGCTCTCGAACCGCCTCCCGCACCTCGTCCCCGGCCCATTCCCCTTCCCGTTCCACGACCGGTTCCCCCGGGAGGTCCGGTTCCATCTCCTCTTGGCATTTTTACCTCCTTTTTTAAATAAGACCATAAGTTTTAAGGTATAAACGGTGAGTTGTCAGTTGTAAAAAGCCAACTGCTCATAATTTACTTTTTGGTGTCTAGTTTTTCGAGCCTTTCCGTAATCTTGTCCAGCTGCTCCCTTAGCTCTTGAGACTGTTTCTTCAGAGCCTTCAACTCCTCGCCCGGAGGGTCGGGGGTTGCTGGAGATGGAGCCGGGGGCTGGAACCCCACCCCCATCCCCCGGCCCCTGCCCATCCCGAAATGGGCCCGCACAGTTGGACCCTGGGCCGAAGAAGATATCTGGCCTTTTTGGTATTTATCCAAAACCTCCCGAACCTTACCCGAAGCCCCGGTAAGAATCTTTATCCCGGCCGCCTGGAGAGTGGTGAAAGCATTGGGTCCCACCTGCCCGGTGATCAGGGCTTCAACCCCTTTGTTGGCTACAAGCTGGGCGGATTGGATCCCTGCGCCCCCGGCCGCTCCTATATTGGGGTTTTCCACCGCTTCACAACCCAGAGTTTCCAGGTCTACGAAGAGGAAGTACTGGCAGCGGCCAAAACGGGGATCCATTTCGGAATCCAGTCCGGGGCCTTTGGAAGTGATACAGACTTTCATGTCTCACCTCCCCGGGTCTTTTCCTTCTCCAACTCCTTTAGGCGGGCGTCTATCGCATCGATCTCCCCACGGAGCATCTCAGCTTGGTCTTTCAGGAAGCGCACTTCTTCCTGGGGAGAATAAGGGGCGCCATAAGGTCCCCCCCATATGTTCCGGGACCTGGATAGAAGGGAGTCGCCGGGGGGACATATCCTGGGGCCGGCAAGCCATAGCCCCCATAAGCCCAGCAGCGGGGAAGCCCTCCTCTTCCAATTCCCACATAAGGCCACGGGGGCGAAGATCCCCTGAAACCAAATCCCATTCCCCCACCATAGCTTCTTCCCATACCTCTTCCCATTCCACGTCCGTAATACATTGTTAAAACCTCCTTTTAATTACCACCACCTTCTCCTCTGGCCTCTTCCGAAGCCAAAGGGACGGCAGCGAAAACCTCTGAACCCCATAGAATAAGGATTCAAAGCATACGTTCCAAACCCGTAGGGCACCCCTCCCTCGCCGAATGGCCGAAAGAAAGGGAATCCCATCATCGATGGCCTCATCCCTGCGTAGTAGGGATTGCACCACCCTCTGCCTCCACCGGTCATAGGGCCCATTCCCATGGGTCCTGTTCCATCTAAAGCTGGCATAGCGCGTACCTCCTGTTGATTTCATTTGATCATTTCTTTAAGCCTGGAAAACCGACCCGGTTTCTCTTCCTTCTGGGAAGATAAAGGTTTTTCCCCTGTCTTTCCTCGGTGATTTACGAATTCTTCAACCCGGTCCGTGATTTCACTGAAGGCCTTGGCTGCGGGAGAATCCGGGTTCGCCGCCACAAAGGGTTTCCCCTGATCGCAGTTTTGGACGATCTCCGGGTCGATGGGAATCCGACCCAGGAAAGGAACCTGGAGTTCAATGGCGGCCTTCTCTCCGCCCCCGATTTTGAATAAGTCAATCTCATTCCCGCAATGAGGGCATTTGAACCCGCTCATGTTTTCCACAATGCCCACTACGGGCACGTGAACCATCCGGCTTAAGACCACAGCCTTCCGGGAATCCAGCAGGGCAACTTCCTGCGGGGTGGTTACGATAACCAACCCATCCACCTGGCCGATCAGGTGAGCGATGGACAACGGCTCATCCCCGGTTCCCGGGGGCAAATCCACGATGAGGTAATCCAAATCGCCCCATTCCACTTCCCCTAAAAATTGCTGGAAGACCCCGTGCTTCAACGGACCTCTCCAGACCACCGGGGCATCGGAGTTAGGCAGCAAGAAGGCCATGGATACAACCTTCAGATTCGGATAAAAGGGGATGGGGAGAATTCCCTGGGGGGTGCCGATCATTTTCTCATTGCCCAGCCCCAGCATCTTGGGAATATTCGGCCCGTGGACATCGGCGTCCAAGATCCCCACCTCGTATCCTTTGTGCGCAAAGCTCACCGCTAAGTTAGCCGCTACGGTGCTCTTGCCCACGCCTCCTTTTCCGCTCATCACCATGATCCTATGTTCGATGTGGGAAAGTTTCTCTTTGAGCATACGCTCCTGGTGGGCGTGCTTTTCATCTTCTGAACAACTGGTAGACTGGTTGCAGGATTGACAGTCATCCGCAGGTTTACACTTTTTCTTTTCGTCCATCACTTCTCCTTTAAATCAAGTTATTAACACCCCCACCCCAACCCTCCCCCATCGAGGGGGAGGGAATTTTGGATCCCCCAGTATCTCCCCTCCCCTGGCGGGAGGGGGCTGGGGGGAGGGGGATAGAAAAGGAAATTCCTATACAATAAATTTATAGTATAGGAATTTTTTTTATTCTTCCCCCTCACCCCCGCCCTCTCCCCGGTTTGCGGGGGAGAGGGGAAAAGTGAGGGGGCATTTAACTTGAATGCCTAAAGTGAGCAAAGGTACCTAAAGTCGGTATACAATATCTTTAAGGGTTTAAAGTTTTTTCATCACTGATGGAGCGGATACCATCCAGGGGAAACCCCAGCGAGCGCTCTAACCGCATCCACATTTTTTTGATTTCATTACTCACCTTGCCGCCGGAATACTCCACAACCGTGCTGGCATAAACCATGGCCTTGGTGACGATGGGGTCAAAGGGGATTTCTCCGATCACCGGAGTCCCTTCTTGTTGACAGAATTCTCGTATTCTCTCCGTATTTTCTGGGTTGATATCCGCTTTATTGACGCAAACCCAGGCCGGTACGCGAAAATGGCGGCAGACCTCCCGGCATTTCTGGCATCCATCGCAGTGATGCGGGTCGATCTGAGCCACCTTCGAGGCAAAAAACGGCTCCCGGCGTTGAATCTGAGGCTTCAGGAGGAGATAGAGATCAGCGGCATCCACGTCGGCGTCGGCCAGGACCGCTTTTTTGACCAGCGTAGCCAGGGAGGCCACAATGGTCGTTTTGCCTGTCCCCCCTTTCCCGCTGATCACCGTAATCTGCTTCATGGCTTCTCCTCCTCGCAGCTTCCATCGCAGGAATGGGCCTGGAAAATAAACCCCTGCTTGGCTTTCAGGCTCTCGTATTCTTCCGCGCTCTTCACAATCCCCTCCCGGAACAGGAGCTTTTTGAAGAGATAATCTCCGATGGCCTGTTGCAGCGCCTGGAGGCCGAGAAGGGAACAGTGCTTCTTTTTCCGCGGCAGTCCGCCCAGGGCCTCAATAATATCATCGTCGGTAAAAGAAAGGGCCTCGTTGAGGGTTTTCCCGACGGCCAGCTCGGTCATCACGCTGGAAGTAGAGATGGCCCCGGCGCAGCCTTGAATGAGGAATTTCACATCCGACAGCCGGTCTTCCTTCTCATCTACCTGGATGGTTACTTCGATGTAATCCCCGCAGGTGGGGTCTCCGAAGGCCCCCTTCCCATTTGGTCTCTCTAACTGGCCCACGTTTCGGGGGTTGCGGAAGTGCTCTATGGCCTTTTTTGTATAAACGACTGGCTCATAAAAGGCTGATCCTTCGCTGCCCTTTTGTCTATAAAGTTCTTTCCAATCCATCTTGACTCCAACTGAAAACGATACCCTGTATTTTCTGAAAAAGGGCAAGGAATAAGTCTCGATATTCGGGCAATTCTTCCACTACGATCCCGCCTCGGGAATAGACCTCAGCAATTCTGCGATCATGGGGCAGGCCTCCCAGGATGGGAATTTTTTCTCTCTGGCAATATTCCCTCAGTTTCCCATCCCCGAGATCTTCCTGATTGATGAAAACTCCCCTGGGAATGCCCAGAGCCTTGACCATCTCCACGGCCAGCTCCAGATCATTTAAGCCGAATGGAGTATTCTCCGTGACCAGGAGGCAGAAACCGCTTCCCCGAACCCCTTCGATCACCGGGCAAGAGGTACCCGGAGAACAATCCAGGATTACGGTTTTGTCCTTATTGATAAGCTCTTTCTCCTGGCGAATGATGGGAGTTGGCATGGGCTCGCCCACGTTTAAAACCCCCTGGACAAAGGAAAGGCCGTTATAATTCCCTTCCTGAATGTAACCAATTTCCCGGGGAGTTTCCTGGATGGCCTGCACGGGGCAAAGAAGAGTACATCCGCCGCATCCATGGCAGATTTCGGGGAAAATAAGGACCTGGTCTTTGACCACGGCGATGGCATTGAACTGGCAAATTTCCGCGCATTTCCCACGATGGGTACACTGGGTTTCATCCACCTGCGGTACGGAGATGCATACCGGGATTGTTCGCCTCTCTTGAGGGGCAAGGAAAAGGTGCAGGTTCGGCTCTTCCACATCACAATCCATTAACTGAACATTCGTCAGGGAGAAGGCTAGATTCAACGCCACAGTAGTCTTCCCCGTCCCGCCCTTTCCACTGGCTACAGAAATGATCATTGAAAAATTCCCCTTTGATGGATGTTTTTACCTCACTCCTCTGACCTCCAAACTTTGGTTTTTCATTGATGATGGCCGCAACTATCTGGATGGTCGTGGTGGCATGCGCCGGCACCGCGCAGCTCTCCCCGAAGATAGGCATCCAGAACATCTTTGACCTTGCCAAGGGCCCCGGTGACCGCCTCGATCCCATACCCGTC
>VGSF01000058.1 GCA_016875165.1 Deltaproteobacteria bacterium | reverse complement strand
TCTGTCCATGCTTCGTCAATCCTCCTGGAGGTAAAACCACCAACTGGAGAGCCGGATGCGGGAGATCCGCCAGTCCGGTTCGGAGGGAGGGGGGACCGAAACCAATCGGCCCTCCCTACCCCTATAGAAGTATTTGATAATCCTGGATTCCGGGTCGCGCTTCGCTTGCCCGGAATGACGATAGAGCGCCATATTTTGAGTTTTGCAAGAGGCTCCGTTGTTAAATAAACCACCAAAAGAAATGGGGAAAGAATGACGGGATTTAAGGAACTGGATGGGGCGCAAGGAATCAAATGGGACCTTTCAGACCTGTACGGAAGCCCGGAAGATCCATCTATCACTGAGGATCTAAGAAGTTCAGCGGATCGGGCGAAACAATTTCAGGAGATGTATAAAGGAAAGGAAATTGCCAGCCTGGAACCTCCGGCCTTCTTCCCGGCCCTTAAGGAATACGAATCCATTCAAGAAGCAGGGGTAAAGCCTTTCCTCTATGCCAGCCTGTTATTTTCGGAGGATACGCAGGATAATCGCTATAAAGCCTTGCTGCAGCAGGCCAAGGAAAGGTGGAACGAGCTGGAAAACCAATTCCTTTTTTTTCGCCTGGCCCTAATCGGACTTCCCGAAGAACGCCTGCATCGGCTCTTAGAATATGAACCGCTTCAGGTTTATGAACATGCTCTGCGGTTCCTCCGGCGTTTCCGCGACTTCACCCGGCCGGAGAAAGAAGAGGAGATTCTCAACCGGAAGAATCTAACCGGCAGGTCGGCCATAACAACCCTGTTCGATGAATTCACCGGTTCCTTCACTTTCCGCCTCACCGTGGATGGAGTTGAAAAAGAATTCACCGGGAGTGGCCTGCTGGCCATGCTTTATTCCCCAGACCGTAATCTCCGGGAGAAGGCCTTTAGCGCTTTTCTAAAGCATCATGAGCAAAACAACCTTGTTCTTACTTCCATTTTCAATGCCCTGATCCTGGACTCGCGGGTGGAAGACGAGATTCGCGGCTACCGCGGCCCCATGCACCGAACCCATCTGGAAAACGAAATCCCTCCGGAAACCGTTGACCTGATGATGGAAGCGACCGAGAACCATTATTCGCTGGCCCGCGAATATTTCCAGGTCAAAACCTGTCTTCTCGGCTTGCCCAGGATGAAAAACAGCGACCTTTACGCCCCTCTGCCCGGAGGAAACAGGGAGATGAGTTTTGAGAAGGCCAAAAGTCTTCTGGTTGAGTCTTTCCATCGCTTTCATCCCCGCTTCGGAGAAATCTCTCAAGAATTCTTCGAGAAGCGCTGGATCGATGCCGAATTACGCAAAGGCAAGTATGGCGGGGCTTTTTGCTCCGGCATGACTCCTTCCCTGCATCCTTATCTCCTGATGAATTTTACCGGCAACTTCCGGGATGCCCTCACCTTAGCCCACGAGATGGGGCACGCCATCCATTCTTACCTGTCCCGGAAGCAAACCCTGCTCAATTTTGATCCCCCTCTCACCCTGGCCGAGACGGCATCGGTCTTCGGGGAAATGATCATGATTCAGGAGCTTCTCCAGGAAGAGCAGGATGTGGCGGCCCGCCAGGCCATTCTGTGCGCGGCGCTCGAAGACATCATCGCCACGGTTTTCCGGCAGAACGTTTTAACCCGCTTCGAGCAGGAAGCCCATGAACGGCGGCGGAACCATCTCCTGACCGGGGAGGAGATCGGCGATATATGGTGGCAGGCCAATGCCCGTCTCTTCGGGGACAGCGTGGAAATGATTCCCGAATACCGCTGGGGCTGGTCGTATATCTCCCATTTCATTCATGCCCGTTTTTACTGTTACAGTTATGTATTCGGCGAGCTGGTTGTCCTGGCCCTGTTCCAGAAATATCAGGAAGAAGGAAGTTCCTTCCTGCCCCTCTTCATTCGTCTTCTGGAGAGCGGGGGCTCGCGCAGGCCGGATGAGCTTTTGGCAGAGGTCGGGATGTATGTAAACCAACCTGCTTTTTGGGAAAAAGGATTTCAGGTAATTCGCGGGTTGATCGATGAACTGAAGAGCCTCGGTCCATGGGACAGAATTTGTACCGAAGGAGATGGCCAATGAATCCGTTGCCGGTAGTTTCTCTGACTACTCTGCTACTGCTTTGTATCAACACTCCCCCTTTGTTAGGGGATAGCTTAGCTTGCACCCTCTTCGGGGCCGCCGGCAGTCCGGTACATGATGGCGTAATTCTAGTATCGATTTTTTTACTTGGATAGAGCGGGCAAATTCGCTATAGTAATCAATAAAATATCCCTGAGGCAGGGGTTTGGAAATGGCTCGGAGAATTCGCCGGGGTTTGGAAATTTTCGGAAAATCCAAAAAACTTTTCCAGGATCGGGAAGGGGCAATCCACCAGGAGTCCGGAACTCTGCCGGTGGACAGTTATCCGCGGTATGACATCGAAACCTGGCAATCCGATGAACCCAAGGAAAAATTACTGGCGGAAAGCCTGAAAATCGCCTGGGCGATTTTACAGAATGAAAAAGTTCTGACCCTGGCCGATTTGACCCACAGCATCGTGGAAGAGCTGATGATCAATCCCAACTATACCTATCGCGAACTTCTGGAGGCTTTAAAGTCCGATGATCGTTTCTCCGTAACCAGCGGGCAATTGATCAGCTTACCCTCGGTGGAAAATCCCTCCGAGGTCTTTTTCCAGAGGATGGCCGAAAGGAAAACTAAAAAAAAAGGCGCTGAATAGTATTAAGGAGCGACTTTGGAAAAGCCCAAAAATAGGGACGGCCGGCTGGCCCATACCCGCAAAATAGAGATCGACACATTCGACCTGGGTGATCACCTGGTGCTTGTGGAAGGAAAGTTGGCGGACACCAGAATCCCGAACCTTCCGCCTGACGCGCCAGAAAGCAGGCCACTTTTGATCCATCATTTAATCGCCCGCTTATGGGTGAAGGGACCAGACCTGACCATTTCCGCCGTGGAAGCGGAGATGCCCACCATTCCCCGGAAAATGTGCCCGCAGATATTGCCGGCAGTGCAAAAGTTAGTGGGCCTCAAGATTATTTCCGGATTTACCCAAAAGGTAAAGGAGATGATCGGGGATGTAAAAGGGTGTTCTCACCTGACCAATCTTTTCCTGACCCTCGGGCCAGTGGCCGTTCAGGGTTACTTTGCGGCCTACGGAAGAAGGTCAGGAGTCAGATCCCTGGATAATCCGGCCGTTTCCCGGGTGATCGACAGCTGCCATGTCTGGCGCAGAGACGGCCCTTACGTGAAGTCCCTGGCCGCAGCCCTGGAAAAGGAGAAAAAAGGAGAATAAGATGTTCTGGTGGGTCCGGTTCATTCTCTTTTCGGCAGTAGCCTTATTTTTTCTTTTATTTGGAATCCAGGAGATGGTCCGGGCATATCAAGCCAAACACCCGAGTGAATTTCTGGCTTCCTTTTTCTCGGCGAGTTTCATTATCCTGATCAGTGGAACTTTGCTCGTTGGTTTTATATGGAGAATGGTCCTGCGGCACAAAGAGGAGAAGAAAACGTAAGGGGCGAAAGCGCAAGGCCCAAGGCGAAAATAACAAAACGCATAGCTAAAAAGACGTGAGGCGGATAAGTTACAAGTTATTAACACCCCCACCCTAACCCTCCCCCATCGAGGGGGAGGGAATTTTGGATCCCCCAGTATCTCCCCTCCCCTGGCGGGAGGGGGTTGGGGGGAGGGGGATAGAAAAGGAAATTTCTATACAATCAAGTTACTTGTTTCAAAAAAAGAATGTATTGGGCTGAGGATATTACCTGATTTTGGTGTCGGCTGAAGGATGAACATGGATAGCTTACAAGGAGGGGATTGATGAATTTCCCGAATGACCTGAAATACAGCAAAGATCATGAGTGGACGAAAGTGGAAGACGGGTTTGTTGTCGTCGGCATAACGGACTATGCTCAGGATAAGTTAGGGTCCATTGTTTTTGTGGAGCTGCCTTCTCTGGGAAAATCTTTCAATAGAGGAGAAATTCTGGCGACCGTTGATTCCGTGAAAGCCGTGGCCGAGGTCTATTCTCCGGTGAGCGGCCAGGTGGAGGCCATCAATGAATCTCTGCGGGATAACCCGGAATGGATCAATCGAGATGCTTACGGGCAAGGCTGGATGGTGAAGTTGAAAATGGCCGATGCCGCTGAACTCATAAGCCTTCTCTCCTCCGAGGCTTACCAGGCCTTTGTGGCCGAAGAAGAAGCAAAGGGGTAAATGATGCGCTATATACCCAATGCTGAGGGCGATTGGGGAGAAATGCTTCGGGCCATCGGTTTCGAGCGCCTGGAAGATCTGATAAATATCCTTCCGGAACCACTGCGCTTAAAAGAAGCTCTGGACCTCCCCCTCCCCCTTTCGGAGATGGAACTGATTCAACACCTGCATGCCCTGAGTGAAGAAAAAAGCCAGGGGAGAAGGATGGTTTCTTTCCTGGGCGCCGGGGCCTATGATCATTTTATCCCGGCAGTGGTGGATCACGTGCTCAGGAGGTCGGAATTCTACACAGCCTACACCCCTTACCAGCCGGAAGTCAGCCAGGGAACGCTCCAGGCCATCTTCGAATATCAGACCCTCATCTGCCAGCTAACCGGCATGGAAGTGGCCAACGCCTCGGTATATGACGGGGCCTCGGCAGTCGCCGAAGGCGTGTTGATGGCTCATCGCCTGAAAGGGAGGGGGAAAAGCTTGCTGGCCCGGGCTGTTCATCCTGAATCGCGGATCGTTACCCGCACCCATACCCGACCCCTGGGCCTGGAACTAAAAGAAATAGCTTATACCAAAGAAGGCGCGACAGACCTTAAGGCTTTAGGGGCTGCGGTGGATGAAGAAACTGCCGCTGTCGTCCTGCAACAGCCCAATTTTTTCGGTTGTCTGGAAGACCTGGAACAAGCCGCGGAAATAGCCCACTCTCGAGGATCTCTTTTGATCGTGGCCGTGACTGAACCTTTGTCCCTAACTTTGCTCCAGGCTCCCGGCCTCCTGGGCGCAGACATAGTCGTGGGGGAAGGCCAGAGCTTCGGGAATGCCCTTAATTTCGGAGGACCATACGTAGGCTTCTTTGCCAGCAAGGAGAGTTTTCTTAGGGCCATGCCCGGGAGGCTCGTAGGCGAGACTGTGGATCGCCAGGGCCGCCGGGGGTTCGTGCTGGCCGTGTCCACCAGGGAGCAACACATCCGCCGGGAAAAGGCTACTTCCAACATTTGCACCAACCAGGCTTTGTGCGCCCTGGCCGTCCTCGTTTACCTGGCCTCCATGGGCAAGGAAGGCCTGAAAGAGCTGGCCCGGATCAATTTAAGCAAGAGTGAGTATGCCAAAAAAAAGTTAGGTAGTGCGGCTCGCTTGCGTTTTTCCGGGGCGACCTTCAACGAATTTGTACTCACCCTGGAGGGAGACCCGCAATTGATTCTGCCCGCTCTCAGGCAGCGGGGGATCATCGGGGGTCTTCCGATGAAAAGATTTTATCCGGAGATGGGAAGAGAAATCCTGATCTGTGTTACTGAAATGGTTTCCCGGGAGGATATAGACAAATTCACCGAAATCCTGGGAACTCTGTCGCGGGGTGCAAGATGAAAGAAAATTGGCCGGGCGCCTGCGGGCTGGTCCTCGATGAGCCCTTGATTTTCGAAAAAGGGGCCAAGGGCAGAAAAGGATACTCCCTGCCCAGGCTGGACGTGGAAGAGGTAAAGCCGGAAAATATCTGGCCCCGGAAGTTGATTCGCCAGGAACTGGATGGATTTCCAGAAATGAGCGAAGTGGAAGTTGTCCGTCATTTCACCCGCCTGTCTCAATGGAACTATGGGGTTGATTCCGGATTTTATCCGCTGGGCTCCTGCACCATGAAGTACAATCCCAAGGTCAACGAAGATCTGGCCCGTCTTCCGGGGTTCACCCGGGCTCATCCATATCTGCCGGAAGAAATGTCTCAAGGGGCCCTCCGCCTGATGTATGAGCTGGAGAATTTTCTTTGCCAGATAAGCGGCATGGACCGGGTGACTCTGCAGCCCGCGGCCGGCGCTCAGGGAGAGCTCACGGGCATGTTAATGATTAGGGCCTGTCTAAGCGACCGCGGAAATCCGCGTAAAAAAGTCCTGGTTCCGGATACGGCCCATGGAACGAATCCAGCCAGCTCAAGTCTTTGCGGGTATCAGGTCGTTCAGGTGAAATCCAATGAACGGGGCGTTCTTTTCCCCAAGACCATAGAAGAAAAAATGGATGAAGAAGTAGCGGCTCTCATGATCACCAACCCGAACACCCTCGGCCTCTTTGAGGAGCATATCTGCCAGATCGCCGAGGTAGTGCACCGCAAAGGCGGGCAGATCTACTGCGACGGGGCAAATCTCAATGCCCTGATGGGTTTGACACGGGTGGGGGATATGGGAGTGGACGTCCTTCATTTCAACCTCCATAAAACCTTTTCGACCCCCCACGGGGGAGGCGGCCCGGGCGCCGGACCAGTGGGCGTAAAGGCCCACCTGGCCGACTATCTTCCGGTGCCGATTATAAACGAGGAGGGAGAACGTTTTTACTTCGATTATGACCGGTCCAAGTCCATAGGCAAGATTAAATCTTTCTACGGCAACTTTGGCATTATGGTCAGGGCTTATGCCTACATTCTTTCCATGGGTGCGGAAGGCCTCAAAAGAGCCAGCCTGGCGGCCCTGCTCAATGCTAATTACCTCCGGGTCAAGCTGAAAGATTTTTACCACCTCCCTTACGACTTTCCCTGCCTGCATGAGTGCGTTTTCAGCGACCGGTTGCAGAGTCAATACGGAGTTACCGCTCTGGACATAGCCAAACGGCTGATGGATTATGGGTTCCATCCTCCCACGATCTATTTCCCCCTGGTTGTCCACGGGGCCTTGATGATTGAACCTACGGAGAGTGAGAGCAGGGAAACACTCGATCAGTTCATCGCCGCCATGGCCCAAATAGCCGGCGAAGCCCGGACCGAACCGGGCCTTCTTCAGAACGCTCCGCACAAGACCAAAGTCTCGCGCCTGGATGAAGTCCTGGCGAATCGGAAACCGCGACTGCGGTGGAAACCGGAAAAAAAGGGGTAAGGCCCCAGGAGTAAGGTGTAAAAAGAAATCGTAACACTTTAGCCCTTTGAAAAGAGATGGGGCGTAAGGGCCGAGGGAATCCCTGGCCCGGGGGCCTGGACGGCCCGCTTGGAATCATAAGGCGCTGATTTCTTCGCGAGTGGGGCGGGGAAAATGCCCCCGCCTCCTCCGGCGGAAACGCGCGGGGTTCTTCGTGATCAAGCGGAAACCCGGCCGATGCTTCCGGCGCGTTCCGCCCAGGCCCCCGGGCCTTAACAAAGGTGGTCAAACCACTTTTTCAAACCGCTAAATTGCTACAAGAAATCAAAAGAAAGGACGGGAAGAGAGAATGATGACTAAGGAAGATTACAAAAGGAAAGTCATAGAAGCGATCGAGAAGCGGGCAGATGAACTTAAGGAGATTGGCGAAACAATCCTGCGCCACCCGGAACTGGGGTTTAAGGAGATGAAAACCGCTTCCCTGGTGGAAGATAAATTTCGCGCGCTTCGCCTGTCATATCAGAAAGGGCTGGCCCTTACCGGAGTCAAAGCCCATCTCCCGGGAAGGTCTAAAAAAATGCACCTGGCCATCATGGGAGAACTGGACTCCATTCTCATCCCTGCGCATCCTTTCGCCGACCCGCAGACCGGAGCTGCTCATGCCTGCGGCCATAACGCCAGTATAGCCGGAATGCTCGGGGCGGGCATGGGCCTTTTGGATTCGGGGGTGATGGCCGAACTCGACGGAGACGTATCCCTAATGGCTGTTCCCGCCGAAGAGCTGGTGGAGCTGGAGTACCGGAATAGGCTGCGCCAGGAAGGCCGGATCGTTTTTCTGGCCGGCAAACAGGAGTTTATCCGCCTGGGCTTAATGGACGGCGTGGATATGGTTTTGATGTTTCATCTTCATGAAGCCGACCCGGTCAAGAAAATTTTCACAGGGGCTACGATGAACGGCTGCCTGGCTAAATTTATCCGCTACAAAGGCAAAGAATCCCATGCCGGCGGGGCCCCCCATTTAGGAATCAACGCCCTGAACGCGGCCATGTTAGGGATGATGGGGATTCATGCCCAGCGGGAGACGTTCCGCGACGAAGATTGTATCCGCGTCCATCCCATCATCACCCGCGGGGGCGACCTGGTAAATGTAGTTCCGGCAGACGTGCGTATTGAGACTTTTGTGCGCGGACGGAGCGTGGAAGCCATGCAGGATGCCAACAGGAAAGTCAACCGGGCCCTCAGGGCCGGGGCCATGGCCATAGGGGCCGAGGTGGAAATCACCGATCTCCCCGGCTACCTGCCCTGTCTGAAAGATGACCGCCTGGATCACCTTTTCGCCGCCAATATGGCTGCCCTTCTGGGAACGGAGGCCATCGGGCAAACCGGGCACCAGACAGCTTCCTCAGACCTGGGAGACATATCTCACCTGATGCCCGCTCTCCAGCCATTTGTCAAAGCCGGAAAGGGGAATCTGCATACGGAAGGATTCACCGTCAGCGACCCCCGTCTGGCTTACGTGGAATCGGCCAAAGGTTTAGCTTTAACTGTTGTGGACCTGCTCTGGAACGGCGCCTTTGACGGTCTGTCCATCAAAGGAGGCTACCGGGCGATATATGCCAAAGAAGAATACCTGAAACTATGGGAACGACTCTGCCAGGAAGGATGAAAGGATTCATTTCATTTCGACGATAGCTTTAATTTCCTTCTTGCTCAGCAAAACAAAATTTGCTATGTCCAGCCATCCTTCCGGGACCGTAACATCCTGGATCGCCAGGTAGGCCCGTTCGTCATTCAGTAAGTCCGATATGCGGGCGTTTGGACTTGGAAGGGTTACCGTCCCCTCGATAACCCTTTGCGGATCTAATGAAATGAAAAGCTTTACCCGTTTCGTAATTTTTCCGTATGCCTTCCCTTTTTTAACCATCTTGATCCTCTCCATTATTTTATGTTTTTTCTTGAGAATTGCATCAATATTTATCTCGTTTTCTTTTTCCCAAACCGTATGGAAATGGGATCCGTCGTCACCATTTTCGTGCCATCGTCAAACTCAATCTCCCAGTATGGGCTATCCATCATCGGGGGTTTGACCGCATGGACTCCAAAAAACTTGACATCATATTCCTTGCCGCGGATCGAAAACTCTATAAATTCAACCTGATCAGACTTCCACACGTGCTTCCTCCTTTCTTTTAAAGTTATTGAAAATACCTGGTCTTCCCTCCTCTTTAATATTTTTTCCTTATTCTTCCCGGTCCATATTGCAGGAAAAACCTTCCTGGCAATTCTCGCATTCGAATTGAATGGTGGTGTGAGGAACCCCAAACCTCTTCAGCAAGAGCTGGTTAATCTCCTGAAGGATTTGTCCTGTCCGGCTCATCTGGATGTCGCCCACCAGGACATGGGCGCTTAAGGCGTGAATGCCCGAAGTAATGGTCCATAGATGCACGTGGTGTAAATCCTTCACCCCGGCGATCGACTTGAGCGCTCTTTGAACCTCTTCGAGGTCGACGTCTTTGGGCACAGCCTCCAGCAGGATGTTTACTGAATCTTTGACCAGCATAAAAGCTCCGCGCAAAATCACCAGGCAAATCCCCGCGCTGATGATTGAGTCCACAACGTACCAGGAAGTAAAATGGATGATCAGCCCGCCGGCAATGACCCCCAGAGATGACAGGGCGTCTCCCAGGATATGCAGGTAGGCTCCCCGGATGTTCAGGCTCTCTTTACTCGTGCGCTTCATCGCTAAAGCCGCAGCTCCGTTTGCCGCCAGACCGATTGTAGCGATCAATAGCATGGTTCGGCTTTCCACGGCTTCCGGCGCGCCGAAACGCTGGTAGGCTTCGTATAGAATATACAGGGCAATCAGGATTAAAGTCGTGCCGTTGATCAGGGCAGCCAGGATTTCCGTCCGGTAAAGCCCGAAGGTCTTGGTGAGGGATGGAGGGCGCATGGTCAAGCGCAGGGCCATCAGGCTCAAAAGCAGGGACATCACATCGGCCAGCATGTGGCCGGCGTCGCTCAAGAGCGCCAGGGAATTGGAAAGCAGTCCCCCGGCGACCTCGAGGATCATAACGCTGCCGGTTATGCCAATGGCCATCCACAGAGCCTTCCGATTTCTCTCAAAGGAACGAATGTGGTTTGGGGAAGTATGCTTTGAATGTTCGGGTTTGGCCATTTGTATCAGTTTAGCGTTTTGAAAAAATGGTTTGACCACCTTTGTTAAGGCCCGGGGGGCTGGGCGGAACGCGCCGGAAGCATCGGCCGGGTTTCCGCTTGACCACGAAGAACCCCGCGCGTTTCCGCCGCAGGAGGCGGGGGTCATTTTCCCCGCCCCATTTCCGAAGAATCCAGCGCCTTATGATTCCAAGCGGGCCGACCAGGCCCCCGGGCCAAGGATTCCCTTGGCCCTTTACGCGCCACCTCTTTTCAAAGGGCTAAAGTGTTACGACCATTTTAATTACATCCCGGTTGATTTTGGTTCAAATCCTTTTCCAGCCGCCATCTATTCCCCGGTGAGCGAGTCTTGTTTACAAAAGGATCAGGCTGAGCGCGGGGAAGGCAATGATCAAAAACAGCACGAACAGCATGATTAAGGCGAAGGGCGCGGCCCCGGCGAAGATGTCGCCCAATCCGATGAGCGGGTTATCCAGCGTGCTCTTAATGACATACACCGAAAGCCCAAAAGGAGGCGTAAGCAAGCCGATCTCCACCGCAATCACGGTAACCACTCCAAACCAGATCAGATTGACGCCGAAGTTCATGGCGATCGGCAGCATTAGCGGCAGAACGATCATCATAATCGACGAAGAGTCGATGATGGTCCCGAGCAGGAGCACCATGAGGATGTAGATGATAAGGAAGGTGTAAAAACCAAACCCGGCTGAGGCCATGGCCCCGACTAAAAACTGGGGCATGCCGGAGAGGGCCAGCATGCGGGTGAAGATATTGGCGGCAATGATCAAGAAGGAAACAGAAACGGTTACGTGCCCGGTCTCCACCAGAACCTGCCAGAATTTGGACCAGGACAGTTTGCGCCGAGCCAGGGCGATCACAAGGGAACCGAGGGCCCCCACCGCTCCGCCATCGGTGGCCGTAAAAAAACCGCTGTAAATTCCGCCCAACACGAGCAGAATCAAAATTAGAATGGGCAGTATTTTGACGACCATCTGGAGAAGGCTCATTTTTGATTCGGTTCCGACTCCGCTCCCGACATTTCCGATGTAGTTAGGGGCTATGTAGGCCATGATCAGGATATAGAGAGAATAGGCAACGGACAATACAATGCCGGGGATGATTCCGGCAATGAACAGCGACCCTACCGATTGTTCGGACAAAAAGCCATAGAGGATCATTAGCAGGCTGGGCGGAATCAGCATGCCCAGCACCGAGGAGCCGGCTACCACGCCCACGGCGAACTTCGGCTTGTGCCCGAAACGGATCATCTCCGGCACGGCCACCCGGGTAAACACGGCGGCGGAGGCGATGGAGATGCCGGTGATGGCCGCGAAGATGGCGTTGGCTGCGACGGTGGCGATGCCCAGCCCGCCGCGCAGGCGGCGGAAAACCTGGTTGGCCACCTCAAAGGAGTCTTTGCCGATATCGGCAATGGCCACCAGGAAGCCCATCAGTACAAAAAGCGGCACCACCCCGAAAATATGGCTGGCGATGGCATCGCTGGCCGCCTGAGCCAAAAGATTAGAGGCTATGATCGGATCGCCTTTGATCAGCCAAACGCCCATAAAGGATAAAAGCGTTAAGGCCACGGCCACATGCATGCCGGCATAGATCAAAAAAAGCATGAGGATGAGCGAGACGAACCCGATTTCGATACTGCTCATGGGCGTCTCCTCAAGGCCTGGCAGGCGTCTGTCCAGGCCAGGAACAGAAAAGTAACCGAAGTGCTTGCCGAGCCCAGAAGCAGGACAAACCTCACCGGCCAGGTTGGGGCGGTGAAGTCGCCGAAGGCCCCGACATATTCGCCAATCTCCACGGCGTGGCGGAACAAGGGCAGACTGGAATAGAAGATGATGGCCAGGAGCGCTGCGCCGGTGAGGTGAAACACTGCCTGAAGGGCGTGTCCCAGTTTAGGCCGTCTCCGCAACAATCTTCCGATGAGCACCTCAGCCCGGGTAAAGCGCCCTACCCAAAGGGTGTTGGCCAGTTGCAGAAAGACAATACCGACAATGGACAGCGACACCAGCTCTGTGACGCCTCGCACAGGCGCTCTAAAAAATTCCCGGCCGACGATGTCGCTGTTGATCAACACCATCAGGGCAAAAATCCAGATGGTGCCGACCGCGTTAAGCACCCCGGTGAAACGGTGGAAATGAAAAGGCTGGGGACGGCCGTAGCCGCTCTCAGCCTTTGAGGTTTCCTGGGGGGTGAAATCTTTTAAATCAGCCTGTTCGGGCATGGCTCATTTCGACCAGTCGCGGGGAATGGATACGCCTGCTTTCCGCAATCCATCGATATACCCCTTGAGGACTGCCGTTCCCGGCATCCCCTTGCCATCCAGGTCGGCGGCCCATGTCCTGGCTACATTGGGTAAAGTATCCGCCCAGCGCTGGCGTTCTTTGGGGTCCAATTCGGAGATTTTTCCTCCGGCGTCGCCCATTCTTTTAAGGAGCCCTTCAGCGGCTTCGGCCTGCGCCCTGGCAAAGCGGACGCTATACTCATCGCCCATCTCCCGCAGGATCTTCTGGACTTCAGGGGGCATGCGCTCGAACCGCGGTTTGTTCACGGCCAGCCCGCCGGCAAACATGGCCCCGAAATTAACTTTGGTAATGAAAGGGGCTACTTCATGAACTTTGGCGCCCCAGGCCCCGGTAATAAAAGTAAGCGTTCCATCAGAAACGCCGGTCTTAATGTCGTTGTAGTAGGTTGACAGGGTTCCGGCTACCGCCACTGCGCCAGTCCCTTTCACCCAGTTAGCCGAAGGGCCTGGAGCGCTTATTTTCCGGCCTTTCAAATCGTCTATCGACTTTATCGGAAATGTTGACCAGACATGGTAAGTATCCAGGGCAGCGCCGCCGAGGTAGACGAGATTGTTCTTGCTCCAGGCGTCGTTCATCGCCGGGATGGACCTCTGCAGCTCACTGGTGACTTTGCTGATAATGTCAATGTTATCCGTGCCGAAAGGAGCGATATACGAGACATTCTGCATCGGAAATTTCGGCGCTTCGAAGATGGTGCTGACGAAACCAATGTCGGCGATGCCGTCCTTCAAAGCCCCGCTTTCACCGCCCAGCTTGACCAGAGTGCCCCCGTATGCTTCCGTCCACTCGATTTTATACCTGCCGCCTGATGATGCCGCCAGTTTTTTGTTAACTTCGGGAATGTAAAACTCGGTAAGGAGTTTTATCCACAAGAATACCGGGGGATGGCCGGCTGCCGCCGTTAGCTTAAAGGTGTCGGCTTTTGCCGGCGTTGCCGGGAGAGCCAGCATCATCGCCAGCGCTATCCCCAGTAATCCAGCAAGACCCCTTTTTAAAAGACCCATTGTTATTGCCCTCTTCATCGCTCTTCCTCCTTCCTGTTTATTTTTTTCGACTCAGTTTCTAATCAATCCTATTGTGCGGTTTTTGCTCCTGCTATGAATTCAATTGTTTTTTTCTTTCTCCTGGCCTATCTTAAGAAAATAATATCGTTTGTCATCTGTAAAAAGTCAAGACATTTTTCCGCATTTTAATGGGTGCCTTTTAATGGGGCCCCCCTCCACTTTACAGAATCTTTATTCGTGGCACGGGGTTCGGGGCGATGAGCGCGGGCAGCATCGGCCGGGAAAAGCCCTTCCAGAAGTTTTAAACTGCTTCTCCGCAAAATGAGGCGGGGCGCTTTTTCCGGCCCCGTCAAGGAAACAACCAGCGCCTCATGCTGCCAAGCGAAGCGCCCCGAACCCCGTGCCTGGGAAGGATCATCTAATCTAATAACGGATCATTCTTGACCACAAAAAGTGAAGGGGGACACGCATATTTTCCCTTGACGAAGGTCTGGTTCAGTTTTAGATTGTAGATATCGCTGCAAAGAACCTAAAAGGCATAATTGCCGGCCATTCGGAGAAAATGGGTTTTCTTGGCCTCAAAGGGAGGTGCGCTAATGGGGGGAAAGAAAAAAGCACTAATCCTGCTACCGGTGGTCGTGGTCGGTCTGGTTCTGGTTTACATGTACATCCTGAACAAGTCGGTAAATAATCCAAACGTCATTCGCGTCTCCGGTAACATTGAGATCACCGATGCCCAATTGAGTTTTAGAATTCCCGGGCGAGTGGAAGAGCGGATGGTCTCTGAAGGGGAGACAGTGAAGGCGGGACAGGTTGTTGCCCGCCTGGATCGAACGGAACTCACCCAGGAGGTTGCCCTCCGCAAAGCCGAAGTTCAAGCTGCGAAAGCCGCTCTCGCTGAACTCCTGGCCGGCTCGCGCCCGGAGGAAATTGCCCAGAGCGAAGCTGCTGTCCAGAAAGCTCAGGCCCGGTTAAATGACCTGCTCGCCGGATCCAGGCCCCAGGAAATCGCTGCTGTCGAGGCCGAAGTAAATCGGGCCAGGACCGATGCCGACCGGTTAAGAGTGGAACACGATCGGCAAAAAACTCTTTACCAAAAAGAAATTATCTCTGCTCGCGAATATGATGCTGCCCGAACTGCTTATGAGATGGCCATGGCCAGGTTAGAAGAAATTCAAGAACGTGGGAAACTCGTCAAAGAAGGCTCCCGGAAAGAAGAGATTGAACAAGCTCGCGCCGCCCTGAGGGAGGCTCAAGAACGGCATGCCCTGGTAAAAAAAGGCCCGCGCCAGGAAACGATCGATCAAGCCCGCGCTCGCCTGCAACAGTCCAAAGAAGCCCTCGTTCTATCCGAGACCCGCCTGAGTTACACAACGTTGGTTTCTCCCCTTTCCGGAATTGCCCTCTCGGAAAACGTGGAGCCCGGTGAATATGTCTCCCCTGGCACGCCGGTGGTAACGGTCGGCGATCTGACCAAAGTTTGGCTGCGAGCCTACATCAACGAAACCGATTTAGGCCGGGTAAAAGTTGGCCAGCGAGCGCGGGTGACTACAGACACTTTTCCCGAAAAACGGTATGAAGGGACTATCTCCTTTATCGCCCCCAGGGCTGAGTTTACTCCTAAAAACGTTCAGACCGCAAAGGAACGGGTGAAGCTGGTTTACCGGATCAAGGTGGACCTTCCCAACCCGCACATGGAGTTAAAGCCCGGCATGCCCGCCGATGCCGAGATTCAGATGGAATAATTATAAGGCAAAGTTTCAAGTTTCGTATCCATGTAGCGGTTTGAAAAAATTGTTTGACCGCCTTTGTTAAGGCCCCCGGGCCACGGATTCACTCGGCCCTTATGCCCCAACTCTTTTCAAAGGGCTAAAGTGTTACCAAGTTCCAAGTTTCGGATTTCGTGTTGCGAATTTCGGAATTGATTCAATCGATGGATGCTATCAGAATAAATAACCTGACCAGGTCCTTTGGAACCCTGACGGCCGTTGACCGGCTCACCCTGTCCGTAGCTGAGGGGGAAATATTCGGTCTTGTCGGGCCGGATGGAGCCGGCAAGACTACGACCATGCGTCTTTTAGCTTCGATCATGGACCCCACCTCAGGAGATGCCTGGGTAGCCGGCCACCACACCGTAAAGGAAGCCGAAGCGGTCAAGGAAAAAGTTGGCTACATGAGCCAGCGGTTCGGCCTTTACCCGGACCTCACGGTCATGGAAAATATCACCTTTTACTCTGATATTTACGGTGTGCCGCGCTTAGGGCGCGAAGAGAAGATTGACCGCTTGCTAACCTTTAGCAAACTTACCCCCTTCAAGAAACGCCTCGCTGGCAATCTATCCGGCGGGATGAAACAGAAGCTCGGCCTGGCCTGCGCCCTGATCCATACTCCGCAAGTCCTCTTTCTGGATGAGCCAACCAACGGCGTGGATCCGGTTTCCCGCCGGGACTTCTGGCGCATCCTCTACCAGCTTCTGCGGGAGAAAGTTACCATCTTTGTTTCCACCGCCTATCTTGACGAAGCTGAACGCTGCAACCGGCTGGCCCTCATCCACAAAGGGAGACTCCTGGCTCTGGGAACGCCGGATGAGGTGAAGAGACTCATGCGCGGATCCATCATCGAGATCCGTTCGTCGGAACCGCGCCGGGCCGCAGCGTTGTTGCGGGAACAATTAAAGAGCGATTCAGTGGGGCTTTTTGGAAATCGGGTTCATGTGGTCGCCAAGGATCCGGATAAATCCACTGCCCAAGCCCAAAAAATCCTTGCCAGCGCTGGATTAGAGGCAGTTAGTATTCACCCTGCTGAACCCTCGCTGGAGGATGTTTTTATCTCTGTCCTGGCCGGGAGATAGACCGGGGAAAATCATGAATGAAAAAACTGTTATTGTTAAAGACCTGGAGAAGCGTTTCGGCGCTTTTGTCGCCGTGAACCGCATCACTTTCGAGGTTAAGAGAGGAGAAATCTTCGGCTTTCTCGGCCCCAATGGCGCGGGTAAATCCACAACCATACGCATGCTCTGCGGCATTCTCACTCCCAGCGGAGGAACGGGGACAGTGGCCGGGTTCGACATCGAAAGACAGGCTGAATTGATTAAAAGCCATATCGGCTACATGAGCCAGAAATTCTCCCTCTACGAGGATTTAACCGTGGAGGAGAATATTGATTTTTACAGCGGCATTTACCGCATTCCTCCGGATAAAAAGAAGGAGCGGAAAGAGTGGGTGATTGAGATGGCCGGTTTGCCAGAGCACCGGCATTCCAAAACCGCTATTCTGTCGGGCGGATGGAAACAACGCCTGGCCCTGGGGTGCGCCATCCTCCATGAACCGCCGGTCATCTTCCTCGACGAACCGACTTCGGGGGTGGACCCCATCAGCCGCCGCCAGTTCTGGGACTTGATCTACGAACTTTCCGGCAGGGGAGTTACGGCATTTGTCACCACTCACTATATGGATGAAGCTGAGTACTGCGATCGGTTAGGGCTGATCTACCGGGGGGAACTGATCGCCAGCGGCGCCCCGGAAGCCCTCAAGACCAAACTCATGCAGGAGGATATCCTGGAAGTTCTTTGCCAGCGGCCCCAAGACGCCATGGCGGAAATTGAAAGAATTGAGGGGGTCAAAGAGGTTGCCCTGTTCGGCCGGGGGCTGCATGTAGTTGCCGAAAATAGCCAGGAGGCTTTACCCTTGATCTTACGCCATCTTGCAGATCGAGGCTACCAGGTCTCCCGCGCCGAAAAGATCGTCCCTTCCCTCGAGGATGTGTTCGTCTCCTTGATCGAAGCCCGCGACCGGATCGACTCCCACCAGATGGCCGGGGATGGGAACCGATGAAACTCCTTCGCCTATGGGCTGTATCCCGCAAGGAGTTCATCCACAATATCCGCGATCCGCGCAGCCTCCTCATGGCCATCGCCATTCCCATGTTACAGCTCACCCTTTTTGGTTATGCCCTGACGCTCGATGTGGACAACGTTCCGATGGTCGTCTGGAACCAGAGCGAATCCCAGGCCAGCCGCGAGTTCATCAGCCGCTTCCATGGCTCCCGTTATTTCTCCGTCCGCGGGTACGCAAATAACTATCGGGAAGTGGAGGAGGCGATTGACGCTGGCCAGGCGCTGGCGGCTCTGATCATTCCCGCGGACTTCACCAAGCTTATGGGATCCGGCCGATCTGCCTCCGTGCAATTAATTGTGGACGGGAGCGATTCCAACACCGCCACCCTGGCCATGGGTTACGCCGAGGTGGTGGTGCAGAGCTACTCCCAGGAAATGATCATCGGCAATATCCAGCGCAGTGGAGGGGGGACGCTCCATCAGCCCGTCGATCTGCGCCCCCGGGCCTGGTTCAATGCGGATATGGAATCAAAAAACTTTATTATCCCCGGCCTCATTGCGGTTATTATGAACGTAATAGCGGCTTTGCTGACTTCTTTAACCGTTGCCCGGGAATGGGAAATGGGCACGATGGAGCAGCTCATCTCCACGCCCGTTAAACCTAATGAACTTGTCTTGGGAAAACTCCTGCCTTACTTTGCCATCGGCATGTTCGATGTGCTCCTGGCCGTACTGATGGGCAAGTTTTTGTTCCAGGTCCCCCTGCGGGGAAATGTGGCCCTGCTATTCGCCATGGCGGCCATTTTTCTGACGGGCGTGCTTTCCGTAGGAATGCTCCTCAGCATTGTTACCCGTAACCAGCTCCTGGCCAGCCAAGGGGCAATGATCGTGACCTACCTGCCGGCGTTATTGCTGTCCGGATATATGTTTGCCATCCATAATATGCCCAAAACCCTCCAGGTCGTAACCTATCTGGTCCCGGCCCGATATTTTGTTAAGCTGCTGAAAAGTATCTATTTAAAAGGCTTAGGAATAGAATTTCTCCTCCTGGAAGCCGGACTCCTGACTATTTTTGCCCTGGCAATTCTTGTTTTGGCCAACGTGAAATTCAAAAAGAAGCTTATGTAACCATGTTCGAACGAATCAAACAGATGCTTAAAAAAGAATTCATCCAGGTCTTTCGCGACCGGCGGATGAGAGGCGTGATTTTCCTGGCGCCCATCATCCAATTGTTGATATTCGGTTACGCGGTAACCATGGACGTGAGAAATATCGCCACGGTGATTTGCGACCGGGACAATAGTGTCCACAGCCGGGAGATGATCGCCCGTTTCGTCCGGTCGGGGTACTTCACCATCATAGCTCACGCAGACGACGACCGTAGGGCTCAAGAACTCATCGACCGGGGAGAAGCCCAGGCCGTTCTTTTCATGAATAAGGGGTTTGGCGCCGACCTTAAGGCCGGTAGGACCGCCCCGTTCCAGATCATTGTGGATGGAACCGATTCCAACACCGCAGGAATCGTGCTGCAGTACGGTTCTAAAATTGCCGGAGAATTCTCGCAAGAGATTTTAAGCGCTCAATTGAGCCGGTTAAAGGGGGCGGTCCCACAACCCGGGAAAATCACCCTGGAAGCGCGGGCCTGGTTCAATGAAAACCTCGAAAGCCGGAACTTTTACGTCCCTGGAGTGATCGCTATTATCGTCACCCTCATCACTCTGATGCTCACCAGCATGGCCGTGGTCCGGGAAAAGGAAATCGGGACCATCGAGCAAATCATGGTCACTCCCATCACCCCCCTGGAATTCATCCTGGGTAAAACCCTTCCCTTTGCTTTAATCGGAATAGGCGAAGTGGTATTGGTTACGGTCGTCGGAGTCTACTGGTTTGAAATTCCCATCCGGGGAAGCTTGCTGCTCCTTTTTTTCTGCACAGTGCTTTATCTGATGACCACTCTGGGTGTGGGCCTCCTGATTTCGACCATCAGTCGCACTCTGCAACAAGCTATGATGACTACCTTCTTTTTCTTTATGCCGGCAATACTCCTTTCGGGGTTACTATTCCCCATTGCCAACATGCCGGAAGTGGTCCAGTGGCTTACCTATCTTAATCCCATGCGCTATTTTCTGGCAATCATCCGGGGCATATTCCTCAAGGGGGTAGGGCTAAACATTCTCTGGCCGCAAATGGCTTCTCTAACTGCGCTGGGCTTGGCCACGCTTTGGCTGGCCTCAAAAAGATTCAAAAAGACTCTGGCCTGAAGAATTGAAATTGCAGAGTTCGCCGTGCGGCATATTCGTAACCAAAAGCTTATAGCCAATAGCTCATGGCTTAAGGCGCTTAAAGATTTATTTGCTTAATGGTAACAATTGAGCGTTTTGATCCGCCTCAGGCAGACCAGAAATCCCTCCCGACCTCCCCTGCCTACCGCAGGCAGGCTTTGGCAAAGGGAGGAGAGGTTTTTTATTGGAATTCGATAAAAGATTCAACCTTTTCCCCCTTTGAAAAAGGGGGATGAAGGGTGATTTGACAGCTTTTCAAATGGCTAAACTGTTACGCTTAATGAAATTTCGTATCAGTTTAGCGATTTGAAAAAATGGTATTAAAGCCTTTGGTGAGGGCCGGGGGTTAGAGCGGAACGCGCCGGAAGCATCGGTTGGGGTTCGCCTTGGCCACGAAGACAGAAGATCTGTTCCTCCGGAGGAGGCGGGGGTTCTTGCCCGCCCCATATGCGGAGAAATAAGCGCCTTATGATTCCAAGCGTTTCGCTCTGGCCCCCGGCCCCTGGAATCCCTTGGCCTTTACAACACACCTTTTTTCAAAGAGCTAAAGTGTTACGAAATTTCAAGAAATTGAACGTTGCAATCCCTTGCCTTACTGGAGGAGGCGAATATGAATAATATTCTATGTGCTCTTCTTAAAAAAAACCGGGGGGCCATTATCATCTGCGGAATTCTTTTAATCGGCTGGGCGAACGCTCCGGAGGCCTTAGCCCAAGGGATTGAGACCTATCTGAATCGGTTAGCGGCCCGGTCGGTATCCACCGTTCTCCAATCACCGGGGACTGAGAAAGGTATAGATCCCGGGAAGGCCATGGATAAACTGTTAACTCTGGAGGCCTGTGTGCGGATCGCCCTCGATAAAAATCCCCTAATCCGGGCAGCACAAGAAGGAATTGCTGCTGCTAAGGAAGGTGTAGGAGAAGCCAAGGCTCCGTATTATCCGGATCTGGCCTTAAATGCCGGTTACAGCCGCTGGCAAAAACATGGTTTTTTACCAAGCGGATTTATCCGCCCGGGCGCGTCAAGCCTAATCGGACCAACTGACGACTGGGCCGCGGGAATGAAAGCGCGCTACATTATCTTTGACAGCGGCGAGCGGCAGGCAAAGTTGCGGGCGGCAAATGCCGGCAAAGGGTTAGCCGAAGAAGAGGCCGTTAGGGTCCGTCTGGATATTGTTCTCGATGTTCATCTTTCCTACTACAGTTTCGTATCCGCCCTGGAAAATCAGTCCGTGGCCAGAGAGCAATTGGCCAGAGCTGAAGACCACCTCCGTTTGGCCAGAGAGCGGAAGGCCGCGGGAGTAGTTTCTAAGGTCGATGTAGTTCGGGCGCAAGTAGGGGTCGGCGATGCCCAACTGGCCCTGGTGCGGGCCGAAAATTTAATTCGCATATTCAGAGGAAACCTGAATACCTCCATGGGCCTGCCGGTGGAATTTCCCATAGAAGTGGAAGCCCAACCCGGAGAGGTTAAACCGCCCGACGATACTGACATCTCCAAAGCTTTTGACCAGGCCATTCATGGGCGGCCTGAACTCAAAGCCTATCTTAAGCGAATTGAAACAGTCCGCAGCTCCGTTGAGGGCGCCAGAAGCGCTTATGGCCCGAAGATAAAGGCGGAGGCAGGTTATGGGTGGCGGGACAAGGATTTTTTGCCCCGGGATGAAGAATGGCTCGCGGGAGTCACCATCGACCTGCCCCTCTTCACCGGCTTTGCCCGAAAACACCGGCTGGCCAGAACCAAAGCCGATCTCTCAAAAGAAGAGGCCGAAATGGAGCGAATGATCCAGAAAGTGCGGCAGGAAGTCTGGACAGCCCACTCCAAACTTAAGGAAACGTACCAGGCAGTTAAGACTGCTGAGATTATCATTCAAGATGCTATGGAAAGTCACCGGTTGGCCCGGGAGCGCTACAAAGTCGGAGCAGGCACCATCACCGATCTTCTGGATGCAGAGACCGCCCTGGCCCGGACCGAAGCGAACCTGGCGAGCGCCCAATGGGATTACCACATCGCCAGCGCGGTTTTCCAACGCTCTACTGGAAGTTTGATTAGCGATGAAGCTGTAAAATTTATTAGGTGAGGCTCTTGCAAAAATCCTAAACACCGTCATTCCAGCCCCCGCTTTCGCGAGGGTAAATTTCAGCGGGAATCCAGGGCAGCCTGAATCCCGCCTTCGGCGGGACTATATTCCGAACCGCGCTTCGCCCTGTACACCATGCGGTGCAGGGTTTCGCTTGCCCGGAATTACGATTGAGCGACAGATTTTGAGATTTGCAAGAACCCCCGTATGAATTTAGCTTTATGAAAATAGCCTTTTTTTACTTCTCTGTTCCCGGTCAACCGCCTCACGTAGGGCAACCCTTTATGGGTTGCCCTTAGGCGGCAGGGGACAAGCCCCTGCCCTACAAACATTTTCAAAGAGCTAAAGGGTTACATTGTTTTAGAGTTAAAGGAATTATTAATAAACCCTTGAATCCTCGAATCCTTGAACCCTTTCTCCCAGCTAATGGCGGGAAGAGCCTTAAAAAGCATAAATAATCCGGCAAATTTAGGGGTTGACATCAAGTTCCATATTTCTTAACATTATTGTTAATAAACATGGAACAATATCTTGCGCAACAAAAAGCTCGCGAATTACAGATTGATGTGACTCAGGTTGTCCGGGAATACTGGGAGATTCTTATTTTGAAAGGCCTTTATGATTCTCCCTTCGGTCGAAATCTGATCTTCAAGGGCGGCCCAGCCCTGCGTTTGGTTTACGATTCTCCACGGTTTTCGGAGGACCTCGACTTTTCTTTGACGAGCGATCCTTTTAAGGGCGCATTCCCCATGTTGGTCAAGAAAATCATGGTTCCCTTCCCGGAAATAGCCATAAGCGATCTTGAGGAGAAACACTATACGTACTTGGCCGGGATCAAAGTGACTCAAAATTATTTACCTTTCCCTTTCCGAATTAAAATTGAAATTTCGAAGAGACCCTTGAAGAATTACAAGTGGAGGCTACACCTCCTGACCTCCCCAGTCGCAACTGTCATGACTTTGGGGCAGGTTGGCACGCTGGAACAAATCTATGAGGATAAATTATCCTGCTTGAAGGGCAGGGCCAAACCAAAGGACCTTTTTGATCTCTGGTATATATCCCAAAAACTGGGCAAACCCTACACACCCGGAAAAAGTACGATTCGAAAAACCGAAATCGTCCGCGAATTGCGGAAATATTTACCTAAGAATTTATGGCCGGCCATTGCAGAGCTGATACCATGAGAGGAATCGAATTATTAAAAAATATGAGGGACTTGAATAAGCCCTTTTTCACCATTGCAGATTTGGAGAAAATAACGAAGCTTTCCCGGAAGAGTCTCTACGTGGCCTTAAAAAGGTGGGTAGAAAATGGAGTCCTGGAAAGAATCGCCCCGGGGATTTATATTGCCATGTTGAGCGACATATCCATTGAAAAAGTCGCCGCCCAGCTTTATATCCCCAACTATCTATCCTTTGAATCCGCTTTGGCTCGGCATGGGATCCTGAACTTGATTCCCCACACCCTAACCTTCGCCGCGACGCGAAAAAGCAAGCGATACACCCTGCGCAAGCAGGACGTAGAGTTTCGACAATTATCCTCGATTTTATTTTTTGGATTTGAAATGAAGGGTGGAATAAACATTGCTGTGCCTGAAAAAGCATTCTTGGATCAAGTCTATCTTTTATCGAGGGGAAAGGCTTCCTTGGACCTCGACGAGATGAATCTAAAGAATTTGTCGTCCAGACTTCTTAAGGAATACGGGGAACGCTTTCCAATGTATGTCCGATCTCGGGTAGCTGAGATCTTGAAAAGATAAACCCAATAATAATAAAAACCATCCTGCGCTGAACAGCACCTGACCTAAGCCAATCCCTTGCGTTATTTCTTCATCATCATCCGGGGCATCTTTCTGCGGGGAAACGGGCTGGATGTATTGTGGCCTTAGCTCCTCTCCTTAGCCATTTTGGGCACGATTGTTTTTACCTTCAGTTCTCTAGGGTCAGGAAAGGGCTGGAGTGAAAAGGAAGGGGGAAAATGGGAAACGAGCAAAGGGCGGGGATGAATTTGGCGGGATGGAGTTAAAGTGTTAAAAATAAAGGGAAAAGGTTGTTTATTGATTTCTTCCTGAAGTCTTCGGTTGACAAAATTTCCTGGCAGGTGTAGATTTCGATCGGTAGTCGAGGTTTAGATATACTCTTCATTTCTTGAATTTTGGCCAAGTGCGGAGATTTGCACGATAGCTTGAATGTGGAACACTACCTTTTGTCCTGCGAGGAAGTCCTAATAATCCTTGAAAAACAGGTTCTCATTTTATTCAGTGGCTGGATCATACCGGGATCGGAAACACATTACACGGCTTCTTTAGGGGGAAAACCCCACCCAAAACCGGTTTCCCCCTTGATTTACTCTCCGCCTTCTAATAAAATACCTGAAAATAGAGACGATGCAAAAAAGGTTAGGCCTGATGGATATAAATGATGGGTTGCTTTAAACTAGAGGAGGTGACACATTAGAATCATGCGATTTCAAGAACGGATAAGAGTGATCCCTGGTGTGCGAAGTGGGAAGCCGTGCATCCGAGGGACTCGGATCACAGTTTATGATGTCCTCGAATATCTGGCGGGAGGCATGACGGAAGGCGAGATCTTAACCGATTTTCCTAGCCTCAGTCGGGAAGACATTCTTGCTTGCCTGGAGTTTGCGGCTGCGCGAGAGCGCCGGCTCGCATCGGCGTTGCAGACGTGAAATTACTGCTTGATGAGAACCTCAGTCCGCGGCTGTTGACCCGTATCCGGCGTTTCTATCCTGGGAGCCGGCATGTAGAACAGGTTGGCCTCAAAGGAAAATCGGACAGGGTGATTTGGGAGTATGCCCGCCAGAAGGACTTTATTATTGCATCGAAGGACAACGACTTCCGCCAGAGAAGTTTTCTGTATGGGCCGCCACCAAAGGTGATCTGGCTTGCAGTCGGAAATGCAGGGACAGAGGCAATCGCTACGCTCCTTACAGAAGAGGTGCAGACCGTTCGTGAGTTCCTGGCTCAACCCGAAGAGGGATTGCTTATACTGGGGAAAAGCGGTTCATCTGTCTAACAAGTCGCTCCACCTGACCGCTATTCCGCTGCGCTCCATAGCGGTACGCGGGCTTTATCGTTATGAAAGTTGCGTTATCTGCTATATCTCTATCTGTTTCCCGATCATCAAAATAGTTTGGATATCGATATCATTTATTGAATCGGGCTACGTCATTTCTACCCGGAATGAGCAATCCATAAAACAACCTTTCGCTGAAGTGTAGTAGGTGAAATGTATATTTTCCAAAAAAGGCCGGCTCAGTTAAAACCTGGGCTTTCGAGTCAGATGGCGCGGGGGAGCCGGGAGAATGTGAACCCCGTCTTTTGGCAGTTTACTATTTCTTTTTTTCAAAAAGACTCAGATACTTTTCGTAGCCCTCTTTTTCCAGATCTTCTTTGGGAATAAAACGCAAAGCCGCGGAATTGATGCAATACCGGAGCCCTGTTGGTTTCGGCCCATCCGGGAAGACGTGGCCAAGGTGAGAATCGGCATTTTTACTTCTCACTTCCGTGCGGCTCATAAACAGCTTGCTGTCTTCCTTTTCCACAATGTTCCCGGTTTCAAGAGGCCTGGTAAAACTCGGCCACCCTGTACCGGAATCATATTTATCTTTGGAGCTGAATAACGGTTCCCCGGATATAATATCAACGTAAATTCCCTCTTTTTTGTTATCCCAATACTCATTCTGGAAGGGTGGCTCCGTTCCTTCTTCCCGGGTCACCTCATATTGCAAAGGAGTAAGTTTCTTTCTGAGGGTGGCATCATCCGGTTTCCTATGGGGAGTTTCGTCAGCGGCTTTAGGTCCCTCTGTCGCCTTTCCCTATATTTTCTGCCCAAACTGGTCGCGCCCCGATCCATAACGATAATATTGATAGTGCGAGGGGTTCTTTTTATAGTAATCTTGATGATAATCTTCCGCTGCATAGAAGTTTGTGGCCTTCAGGATTTCCGTCACCACGGGTCTGGTGAACTTCCCGGATATGTTCAGCGCCTTTTTGGATTTTTCCGCCAGCCTTTTCTGCTCTTCATCGTGATAAAAAACGGCGCTTCGGTACTGGGGGCCCCGGTCCACAAACTGCCCGCCGGAATCGGTTGGGTCAATGTGCCGCCAGAAAATTTCAAGCAATGCCTCATAAGTTATTCTTGATGGGTCGTAATAGACCTGAACTGCTTCGACGTGCCCTGTTGTCCCGGATAATACCTCTTCATAGGATGGATTCTCCTTTTGCCCACCGGTATACCCAGACACCACCTTCACAACGCCGGAATGCTTTTCAAAATCCGCTTCCACACACCAAAAACAGCCACCCGCAAAAGTAGCCTTGTGAGTTGTCGATACCTCCCCAGCCATATCCTTTTTCCCCTCCCGGGCCAAATCAGACTTTTGGCACCCGCCAATTATTAAAGCCAATGCAGCAATTAAAATCGATATTTTCATCGTCCTTTTTCCTTTTCCCCAATCCTTTTCTCTATCCCGGGTCAATTTTTCCATGAGATTGGACGAATTGACTTGAAATCTGGAGCATCCCAAAACTTTTCAGTAAATACATGCCCTCCTTCTTTTATTACAAACGCATTAGTATGTAATTCCTCATCTCCTCATCCTTCTCCCCAACGGGAGAGAAGGGGAGGGTGAGGGGGCCAGAGTCAAAGGATTTATTACCTCTCTATTGCGCCTCTTGCAAAAGTATTTTTTTGTGGTTCGACAAGCTCACCACGAACGGAAAAACTAAATAATTTCAACCTAAGCCCGTTCACCCTGAGCCTGTCGAAGGGTAAATTACGGACTTTTGCAAGAAGCTCTATTAATTATTAATTACCGATTATTTTGATGCTGGAACGGCAAAAGGGGTTCGTTGGGGACTCAACCTTGAGTCCTGATTGTTGGTAAGGGAGCTGAATTTTAAGAGTATTTGGAGCGCTGCGGAGTGGAAAAGGTAAAACTGAAAACCCACCCCGGCTCATGTTCCATCCGCTTAACCGCTTTATAAGGATTAGGTGCATCGCCTGCGGTCGGGAGGAATGACAAAATCAGCCGCGAGTGTGAGCGAGTCGGCTGCATTGCCTTGGGTTGGCCCGGTTTTTAATGAATATTCAGTTGGACCTTGATGGCTTCCTCGATCTTGCGCATATCTTCTTCGGAAAGAACGCCGGCTCGTCGGAAAAGCCTTTCCTTGCTAACCGTCGCCAACTGATCTGCCATGGCCTTGCTTTCTTTTCCTTCAAAGACGACTGCCGCTTCGCTGGGGTAGAGGCGATCTACGTTACTGGTCAGAGGGATGACCTGAACTCGGTTAAGGAACCTATTAGACGCGTCATTGCTTACAATTACGGCAGGCCGCTTCTTTCTGATCTCGCCACCAATTGAAGGGTCGAAGTTAACCCACCACACCTCACGCCGTTTCATGGGCTATGTCCTTGAAGGTGACCTCGGCCCATTCCATGGCCTCTTTCTCCCGCTTCTTATCCTTAGCCATTTCGGCATAAGCCGAATCGAGATCGGGCCGTACGACGTGTGGCCGGACCAGTTCCTGAACGAACTTGCTTATTTTGCGAGGACCAATTGTCTTGTGAAGCCCCTCATAGATTACTTCATCAACGGTTATGGTTAGTTTTTTCTGCATCGCACACCTCCTTATACGTGTACTATACGTGTAGTACTGGGAGATGTCAATAATAAACTCGACCAGCAACAAAAGCAGGTAAATTCAATCCTTCTATGGCCAACGGGTTGCAGCTGAGCTGAATCCCGGCCGTAGGCCGGGGATTTCTACTTGAGCGGGTTGTTCGGTCGCGCGAGTCAGCGCGCAACCGAACAACCCATTTTTTGCGAAAGCTTCAGCGCAGATGGGCACGGGGACAGGCATTCTTTCCATCGCTTGTTTAAAGATGGGGACTCAAAACGCCTACGGTATCGACTACAATAACCTTTCCAAGGCGACGGCCGGCAAGAACCGAAGTTTGAACGGTCTTATGGAAAACTTACATTTGTGGATGGGCGATGCGCGGGATTTCCTGCATCTCGACGCCGACTCCCTCATTGCCAATATGCACTTTCAGATCATCGACTAAATCACAGAGGACTAAGCCTTTTTCTCGAAAAAGTATTACATCCTTTCCGGACTGCTCGCCCCCGAAAGTCATAAAATTGAAGGAAAACTCAAAAAAAGGCTGAATCTCCTGGAACGGTTCGGAGGTAATTTCTGGTTCAGTTACCTTTTCCAAAAGTAGAGTCCTCCTATGTCCTTCCGGCCTTACCACAGGACAAGCAAAAATTAAGGTGATATAGGTCAGATGAAAAATAATTCTTGACTTCATATCTTACTTATTGATACGTATCCATGTATCTCTTCGAAAGACGAGAGGATCATTGATGGAATCAGTACAGAGGAGGGAAGGAGGTCTGTCATGCCGGCCATTGAAAAGGATACCCTTTTAAAGATCTACAGTAACATGGTGCGACTGCGGGTTTTTGACGACAAGGTGAATTTACTCGTGGAAAGCGGGATCCGCATAACCCAGCATTCCACTCGGGGACAGGAGGCGACCCAGATCGCCGCGACGGCCGCCCTGGAGCCCACCGATTATGTAATGCCTTACCATCGCGGATGGGGATGGGCTATTGGCAAGGGGATGGATCCAAAAATCTTACTTTCCGAGCTCATGGGAAAGGGAACCGGCTGTTGCGCCGGAAAGGGAGGGGTCCATATCGCCGATTGGAAACTCCGGATTATGGGACGGCCTGGAGTCCAGGCAGCCCATATTCCTATTGCGGCGGGCGTAGGTTTGTCGATTAAATTGAGGAAAGCCAAGGATGTGGTTCTGTGTTTCTTCGGTGACGGGGCTTCCAACGAAGGAAACATCCATGAGGGAATGAACTTGGCGGCGGTATGGAAAGCGCCGGTTGTCTTTATTTGCGAGAATAACCTTTATGCCCTTTTCACTCCCAATATTGAGACGACCTCAGTACAAGACATTGCCGATCGGGCTCAAGGGTATGGGATCCCGAGAGCCATTATCGACGGCAATGATGCCATTGCCGGGTATGAAGCGGTGAAGCAGGCGATTGACCGAGCTCGGGCGGGGCTGGGGCCCACTTTCATTGAGGCCAAGACCTACCGGATTCACGGACATACGGCCATGGACCGGTTCCATTTGGGGGGATACCGTCCGAAGGAGGAAGTGGACGAGTGGGAGAAGAAGGACCCGGTGAAGAGACTGCGGGAGGGATTGATGGAAATTAGAATGGCCACGGCGCAAGAACTGGACGAGATCGGTCAGAAGGCGAAAGAGGAGATCGAGGAAGCGGAGAAGTTCGCGAAAGAGAGTCCATATCCCACACGAGAAGACATTTTGCGGGACGTTTATTGCGAAGCGTAAAGCAAAGGAGGAAGGAATCCAATGGCAGCGAGAGAAATGACCTATGCGGAAGCTCTGAGAGAAGCGCTTAGGGAAGAGATGGCGCGAGATGAGCGGGTGATCATAATGGGGGAGGATGTGAAGATCAATGTGTGGACGGTGACCCGCGACCTTCATAAGGAATTCGGGGATCGGGTGATAAATTGTCCCCTCTCCGAGTCAGGATTCTCGGGAGCGGGAGTTGGCGCCGCCCTAACCGGGATGAGGCCGGTGGTGGAAATCATGTACCATGATTTCACCCTCTATGCCGCTGACTCCATTGCCAACCAAGCAGCGAAGTACCGGTATATGTGCGGGGGGGGAGATTTTAAAGTCCCCATCGTCTTCCGGGTAGCCGGGGGAGGGAGCTCCGGCGGTTCCGGGTGTCACCATGGGCAGTCGCTGGAAGCCACTTTCATTCATTTTCCCGGGCTCAAGGTGATCTTCCCCTCGAATCCCTATGATGCCATGGGTTTGCTCAAGACAGCCATTCGGGATAATAACCCTGTGGTTTTTTTCGAACACAAGTTGTGCTACCCCATCAAGGGGGTGGTTCCGGCAGGAGATTATACCGTCCCCATCGGTAAGGCTGAGGTAAGGCGAGAGGGCAAAGATGTAACGATTGTTTCTTATGCTTACACCCTGCACAAGGCGCTGAAAGCCGCGAACCAATTGGCCGAAGAAGGAATTGAAGCCGAAGTCATCGACTTGCGGACTTTGCGTCCCATAGATACAGAGTGCATCCTGAAGTCGGTGCAGAAGACCTCTAAGCTGGTCACTGCCGAGGAAGGGACCAAGATGGGAGGAGTGGGGGCCGAGATAGCGGCCATTGTGGCCGAAGAGGGATTGCAATATCTGGATGCTCCCATCAAACGGGTCGCCGCTGCTGAGTGGATCATTGCCAGTTCGGCCTATGCAGATCAAATGGGGATCCCGCAGGCAGACGACATCCTGAAAGCCGTCAAGGAATTATTCTGAGGGGATAAAATTTGCCCCAGAGCGCACAGAGAACACAGAGAGGTAAGAATTTAAAAGAAAAGCTATTCTCTGAGCCCTCTGGGACTAAAATAGATATTTGAAATGGAGAAAAGGATATGGCCGTAGAGGTGAAGTTATCAAGTTTAGGAGTTTCCATTACCGAAGGGACCATTGTGCGCTGGTTGAAGAAAGAAGGGGAATCAGTTGAAAAGGGGGAGATTCTCGCCGAAGTGGAAACGGAAAAGGTAAATTTTGAGATCGTGGCCCCGGAAGCGGGGGTGCTCCTGAAAATCTTGTATGGAGAGAAGACCATTGCCAAGGTCGATTCCACGGTAGCCCTGATCGGGAGCTTGGGAGAAGATATCTCCGCTTATCTGGAGAAGGCGGTGGAGGAGGAGAAGAGAGATGCCGAGCCGCGGGCCGTTGCCGCCAGAAAAAGAGAGGCAGCCGTGGCCGGAGAGGTGAAAGCTTTCCCGGCGGCCAAAATGCTGGCCAAGCAGCATGGGATTGATATCCGCGTGGTTCCGGGCACAGGACCTGATGGAAGGACCACAAAGGAAGATGTGGAAAGATATATCCAGGAGCGGCAACCCAGGAGGGAAGACCGGGTTCCGGAACTGGAAGAGGTGATACCCTTTGTAGGCATTCGCAAGACCATTGCCGATGCTATGTCCCACAGCGTGCACACAGCGGCTCATGTCACTACTATTGCCGAAGTGGATATGACGGATTTGGTGCAGTTGCGGGGGGAGATCGCGCCGAAGTGGAAGGAGGAAGGAATTAGCCTGACCTACGTTCCATTTGTAATCAAGGCCGCAGTAAAGGGGATTGAAAAATTCCCCGTGATCAATTCCGAGCTCGACAAAGACGGCCTGGTGGTCAAGAAATATATCAACTTCGGAGTCGTGGTCGCGATTCAGGAGGGACTTATAACCCCGGTCATCCGTAGGGTGGAGACCAAGAGTCTCAAAGAGATCGCCAAAGAACTGGATGAAATATCGATCCGGGCTAGGGACCGTAAGCTTTCCCTGCAGGATCTGCGAGGGGGGACGATTACCCTTTCCAATCCCGGCGTCTTCGGAGCGGTCATTGCCACGCCCATCATCTACCAGCCGCAGAATGCGATTCTGTGGATGGGAAGGATTGCTAAAACGCCGGTGGTGCGGGAGGATGCCATCGTCATCCGATCCATGATGTATCTTTGCCTTTCTTACGACCATCGGGCCATCAATGG
>VGSF01000057.1 GCA_016875165.1 Deltaproteobacteria bacterium | reverse complement strand
CCATCGTGGGCCTGGCCTCCGCACCCCTGGTAGCTTACAGCCCCGCTAAAAGTGCCGTCATCATGCTGACGAAAATCCTGGCTACAGAATGGGGAAGATTCAATGTCCGCGTGAATGCCATCGCCCCCGGCTATACTCTCACCCCGCTCCTAAAAGGAATGATTGAGCGGGGCGAAAGGAACCCGGAAATGATCCTGAAAAGAACCCCCATGGGCAGGATGGTCGAGCCGGAAGATATAGCCAACGCCGCCCTTTTTCTGGCCTCAGATAAAGCCCGATGCATAACGGGTATTACTCTGCCGGTAGATGCCGGATTTTTAGCCGATGGAGCCTGGACCGCTTATGGAGGATACGAAAGGTAAAAATTATGGTGATTCTGCAAACAGAAAATTTAAAAAAGGCCTTTGGCGGACTGCAGGCGGTAAATAAGGTCAACTTGACGATTGCCAAAGGAGAATTAAGCTCCATCATCGGGCCCAACGGGGCGGGAAAAACGACGCTTTTCAACCTGATCACCGGCTACCTTCCAGCGGATTCCGGGAAGATAATTTTCAAAGGCGAGAATATCTTCGGTCTTCCCCACTATAAAATTGTGCGGAAAGGAATCGGCCGTTCCTTTCAAAGAACCACCATCTTTCCTTCTTTGACGTTGTTTGAAAACGTCCGGGCCGCCATCCTTTCCCACAAAAAAAAGAATTTCAAGTTTTTCACCGACAGCAATAGCCTGGAGGATGTCAACGAAGCCACCTTCCAGATCCTGGAAAGTCTCAATCTGCCGGATAAGGCCCACCTTATAAGCAGTACCCTGGCCCATGGGGATCAAAAACTCCTTGATATTGGCATTGCCCTGGCGCTGGAGCCGGATCTGCTTCTTCTCGATGAACCCACAGCCGGGATGTCGCCCGAGGAGAGGTGGAACACCGTGGCCATGATTCAGAAGTTATGGAAGACCAGAAATATGACCGTGGTCTTCATTGAACATGACATGGACATGGTATTTTCCATCTCGCAACAAATCCGGGTATTGCATTACGGCGAAATTATTGCCGAGGGGCAGCCGGAAGAAATCTCCAATAATCGGGCCGTAATCGAGGCTTATCTGGGAGAGGAAATGGTTTAATGATCATCTCCAAATTAGTTGAGGGTCAAAGAGCTGGTATATTTAAAGTGCCCTGTGATTTCAAGGGCCCGGAAGAAAAGTCATCTTGCTGGCAATCATGAGGCAAATATCTCTCCCTAACTGTGGCGAGGGGGTTCTGCTATTTCTCCGAAGCTTTCTTATCCCGCCCCCGCTCCGCTTTGCGGATGGCCAGCAGGGAGTTTATGGAAAGCGGATATCCCGCCGATGCTTGCGGCGCAATCTGCCTTTTCTTCCGGGCCCTCGGCAAGCTTTCATTAAAAATTTGATCAACTAATTTGGAGATGATCCTGATTTTAAAAATGCCAGATGGCCGGGAGGGAAGATGATTTTAGAGGTTGCGCAAATCAATACTTTTTACGGTTCAAGTCATATCCTTTTTGATGTCTCCTTAGAGATAACGGAAGGAGAAATAGTAGTCCTTCTGGGAAGGAATGGCGCCGGCAAAAGCACCACCCTAAAAACCATTATGGGTTTGGTCCATCCCCGCTCCGGGAAGATCACTTTTAAAGGACTGCGGGTGGATGGACTTCCTTCTTATAAAATAGCCCGCAGGGGCATGGGATTTGTCCCGGAGGATCGGATTATTTTCCCCGATCTTACGGTAAGGGAGAATTTGGAAATCGCTTTGAAAAAGACGGCAAAGGGAAAAGGTTTCTGGACGATCCAGAAAATTTTCGGTTTCTTTCCCGTGTTGGAAAAATTTCAAAGCCGGGAAGGAGGAACTTTAAGCGGGGGGGAGCAGCAGATGCTTACCGTTGCTAGGACATTAATGGGCAACCCGGAACTTCTTCTTCTCGACGAGCCTGTTGAAGGACTGGCCCCTCTGGTAGTAAAAATGTTAGGGGAAATCATCAAACAGATCAAAGACCAGGGAATTACCCTTCTCTTTTCCGAACAAAACGTGAAATTTTCCTTAAAAATAGCCCAGAAAGTTTACATAATCGATAAAGGCATGACCCGGTATCAAGGAAGCGTTGAGGAATTGAGAGAGAATGAAGAGATAAAAAAGAAATACCTGGCGGTATGAAGAAGAATCGTCCAGGGGCAACCAGCTGGTTGCCCCCACAAATGGGATTAAGAGATCACTCCGCTCTTCGCCATGAATACTTTCCTTCGTCGTTCTCTATAATTTTAAATTTCCTCATTGGGTGGCCTTGAAATGGAAAGACTGTTCCAGCCCATTTCGATCAATTCTCTAAAACTCAAGAACCGGATTTTAATGCCAACTCTCGACCCCGGATTCGCCGGAGAGGGAGGGAAAGTCAACCAAAGATTGATCGATTATTTTGTCCGGAGGGCTAGGGGCGGGGTGTCATTTATCATGGTGGGACCAGCCGTTTTTGACCCCAGGGGAGTGGGAGGAACCTTTGAATACCGGATTTATCGGGATGGAATTTTAAAGGGTCTGGCCCCCTTGGTGGATGCCATCCACCGCTATGGGGTTCTGGTGGGTTTGCAACTGCATCATGCCGGAAGGCAGGCTAACCCGCTACTTATTGAAGGTTCTGCGGTTGCCCCTTCAGCCATACCCTGTCCGGTGCGTAAGACGACTCCCCGGACCTTGACGATCCCGGAGATCGAAGAGATCGTGCTGCAGTACGGAACCTATGCCCGCAAAATAAAGGAGGCTGGTTTCGATGCCGTGGAGATCCATGGCTCCCACGGGTACCTGATCGCTGAGTTTCTTTCCCCCTTGGCCAACAGCCGCACCGACCAGTATGGAGAAAGCCTGGTGAATAGAACCCGCTTTGCCCAGGAAGTGATCCGAGAGGTGAGAAGAAGCGTCGGGAATCGCTTTCCCGTTTTCTTCAGAATTGCCGGAGAAGAACATGTGCCTGGAGGTCTGACGAAAGAAGAAACCCCGCTCATCGCCAAGCTTGCGGAAGAGGCGGGGGTGGATGCGATCGATGTTTCCGCCGGAAATTACCAGACAGCCGAGTGGATCGTTCCCCCCATGACCCTTCCCCAGGGATGTAATATTCCCGCGGCGGAGGCGATTAAACAAAAAGTTAAAATCCCGGTCGTGGTAGCCGGAAGAATCAACGAGCCTGAATTGGCTGAGCAGATTTTGCAGGAAGGGAAGGCTGACATCGTCGCTATAGCCCGGGGCCTGGTGGCCGATCCCGACTTACCGTTGAAAGTCCAGAAGGGAAAGCTGGAGGAAATTCGGCGATGTATTGCCTGCAACGTCTGTATCGACAGACTCTTCCAGGAAAAGGACATTGTTTGCACCGTCAACCCGGAAGCGGGGCGCGAGGCAGAATTTGAATTGAAGCCTACCTTTGCTCGCAAAAGGGTGATGGTGATCGGGGGCGGCCCGGCCGGGATGGAGGCTGCGCGGGTAGCCAAATTGAGGGGCCACCAAGTAAGCATTTTTGAAGAGAAAAGTCGATTGGGGGGCCGGATCGAGGCTGCTTTCCAAACCTCGTTTAAGAGGGAGCTCATGGATATCGTTCGATATTATGAAGCTGTCTTGAAGGCCCTTGACGTGGAAATAAGGCTGGCGACGAAGGTGACCACGGATCTGGCAGTGGCATGGAAGCCTGATGTAGTTGTAATTGCCACTGGTTCCATTCCCCTAACTCCTCCCATCCCTGGTGTCCACTTCCCGCATGTGGTTCAGGCCTTGCCCGTCCTTCTTCAAGAGAAAAAAGTCGAAGGCCGGGTGGCCATAATCGGCGGTGGAACCGTGGGCTGCGAGGTGGCCACGTTTCTGGCAGAAAGGGGAGCGCAAGTTACGATTATCGAGATGCTCTCTTATGTGGCTAATGGAATCCCCCGCTTGTTGGGGAAAATGATGAAGGACACGATGAAAAACCTTGGCGTCCGCACCCTCGTTAATCGCAAGGTGCTAGAAATCAAAGAGGGCAAAGTCATCTTTGAAGATAGCGGGAATGTAGCCTCCCTGGCCGTTGATTGGGTCGTTTTGGCAGTAGGAGCTACGCCCAGAGACGATCTGGTCAATTCTCTGAAAGAATTATTTCAGGAGACCTATCAAATAGGTGACTGCCTTGAGCCGCGAAAAGCGCTCGAAGCCATTTATGAAGGGGCAAAGGTGGGCAACCAATTATGAGGGGCAAAGGATAAGAAGAGAAGAGCAAAAGGGAAAGATTCATTTTAAGCTCGATTCTTGAGAGAAAAAACACCTAAGAGGGGGTGCGATTATGTTCCAGACGATGCGGTTTCGGACGCCGGTGATTATTTTGGGAATGAATGCGGTAAACCTGATTGGAGAAGAGATAAAAAAAATAGGAGGGAAGAACGTTTTCATCATCACAGACCGGGGCGTGGTGCAAGCTGGAATATTGGAAAAAATATTGGAGCCTCTTAGAAATGAGCAGATAAACTTTGACGTGTTCGATCAGGTGGAACCGGAGCCTCCCCTGGAAAACCTAATGGAGGCTTTCCGCAAAGCCAAGTCCTGCAAGGTGGATCTTTTTATTGCCCTGGGGGGCGGTAGTTCCATGGATATGACCAAAGTGGTCTCGGCCTTGATGGTGCAGGAGGCGGATGTGCGTGAACTTTTCGGGGTGGAGAAGGTGACCAAGCCCGGATTGCCCACCATCATGGTGCCCACGACCTCCGGCACAGGTTCAGAAGTAACCCGCATGGCCGTCTTCACGGATAAAGCGGAGAACCTGAAGAAGGTTGTATCCAGCCATGCTATTACAGCCAATGTGGCCATCGTGGATCCGATGCTGACGGTAACGATGCCACCGAAAGTGACCGCTTCTACAGGGATTGACGCCTTTATTCACGCGGTGGAGTCTTATGTGGCCATAAACGCTTCCCCTATAACCGACCCGATAGCCCTGGAGGCTACCCGCCTGATCGCCGAAAACCTGGGCCCTGCAGTTGCCAATGGCCAGGACCTGAGAGCCCGGTATAACATGTCCATGGGCAGCCTGATGGCTGGGGTTACTTTGAACAATGCCGGGGTGGGAGCCGTCCATGCCCTGGCCTATCCGGTGGGAGCGGAATACCATGTGCCCCATGGCGTGGCCAACGTGGTGACCTTTGCGGCGACTATGGAATATATATCTATCGCCAATATCCCTAAATTCGTTAATCTGGCCAAAGCCATGGGGGAGCCGGTTTATGGGATTTCTTCGCGGGAGGCAGCTACCCGAGGTATCAAGGCCATGCAGGAATTAGCGGAGAAAGCGGGACTTCCTTGCCGCTTAAGAGATATTGGGGCCAGGCCGGATAAAATTCCGGCGATGGCCATAGCTGCCTTCAGGGAAAAAAGGCTTTTGGGGAACACGCCCAGGCAGCTTGCCGAAGAAGATATTCGAAAAATTTTTGAAAATTCTTTTTAAGGTGTCAATTTAGCAATTTGGAAAAGTGAAGGTGGGCAAGATTTGCAAAGCATTCAAAAAAAGCCATCTTGTGGGACGTACAATCTTTAGGTAAATCCGCAGGCCAAGTAAAAAATTGACAGGATTTTTTTGCTCCCTATAATACAGTTCGAATAGACTTTCCGATTATATTTTCCACGAAGAAAGGAAGGAGCCTGGGAAGGGAGGTGATGCTTGAGAAAAAGAGACCGCTAAGGTAAAGAAAGAAGGAATATTAATCTCAGGGTAACTCAGGCAAATTCATCTTACAAGGAGGATTAAAGATGGCAAAAGAAACAAAAGGAGTGGACATAACTAGTTGGCAATGGCCCAAAATCGAAAATTATTGGGGCCGGCGTCCTTATGGGACCCAGAGCGTGGACTGGGAAGAACGAATCAATATGGACCGGATGCGCCAGTACAAATTGAATCGCATGAAGGAAATGCTGAAGAAACATGATTGCGGCGCAATCCTGGCGATCGGCGAATGGAATATGCGCTATATCACTTCCACCTGGAACGCGTATTGGACGACTCCTTCATCGGGCCTGCGTTACGCTATGCTGCCGGCGACGGCCAAAGGAGCCATTCTTTATGAGCAGGGTGAGATCGGCTTCCAGGCCAAGCAGATTGCCCCCTGGCTGGACAAAGTCAAAGTCGCCATCACTGGCGCAGGCTGGATCGGCCGCACGATGGGCGCCAGAGCTTCCATCCAGCAGCGGGACAAGATGGTCAAGCAGATTATGGATGACCTCAAGGAATACGGAGTGGCCAAGGAACGGTTGGCTTTGGACACCTGGGACCCGGGACTGGTGGAAGCTTTCACCGCTGCCGGAGTCACGCTGGTTCCAGCTCTGGACATGATGCTGGAAGCCCGGATGATCAAAAACGAGGATGAAGTGAATTGTCTGCGTACATGTTCCGCGATCGGGGACGCCATGTTTGCCAAGATAGCGGCAAACCTAAGACCAGGCATCAAAGAATCAGAACTATGTGGCATGGCTCACGAAGTGGCTTATAGACTCGGGGCCCGGGTCTACTCAGGCATTTTTGTCACATCCGGGCCTTTTGCATGGCCCAACCCGCGGGATGAATCTGACCGCATGATTTGCCCTGGCGATATCGTGTACGCGGATGTCTACAACACTTCTTACGTGGGATACAAGATTTGCTACTATCGGACCTTCAGCTGCGGCAAAGCATCACAGAAAGCCAAAGATGACTATAAGAAGTCCGTTGACTGGCTCTATGACGCTATCCGGCTCATCAAACCAGGGGTGACTACGAAGGAATTAGCGGAGAAGTGGCCGCCAGGACCGGAGATCTGGAAAGATATTCACATTGTCGCCGAGGACCAGACCGCCGGATCGAACTGGGGGCACGGCATCGGCCTGACGCTCTATGAATACCCCATCATCTGGCGTGAGACCTCCCTCTATGATCCCATCACACTTGAAAAAGGCATGACCTTTGCCATTGAAACCCAACACGGTACTCCAGGCAGTCATGGCGTTCGCATGGAGGAGATGGTCCACGTTACCGAGAACGGCTATGAAATCATGAGCAAGTGGCCCATCGAGGAGATTACGGAGGTACCACTTTTTTAATCGGGGTAAATAGAAGAACTCTCCCCTTAAGGGATTGGAAGCTAAATAAATAGAGCGGAAGAGGGGAGAGCTTTCCCAGAGATGTTGTTTGACAAAGAAGGTAAGAAGGTATAGAAATAAGGCGGGGGTCGAAAACAAATTTGATTTTGGAAAGGGGGGATGACAGGGAAGATACAGACGCTTTAAAGAAAAGGCCCATGGCTAATTTAGGGAGGTCATGAGCCCATACAGTTCCGGGTATCCCTTCGTTCATCTGGTTATTTCAAGCGATGTTTCCAAAATTTCAAACCCAAGGAGGAGGGAAAAATGAAAAGCAAGATGAAAGGGGCAATAATCGTTGGGATCGTGATGGGTCTTATGTTATTGGGGTGGGCCGATTCCGTGCAGGCAAGCAGTAAAAAATACAAATTCCGATTTACCTCCGGCTATTCACCAACCGCCATCGATATGGTAGCCATCGGGAAGATTTTGAAAGACATAAGCGAGCGAAGCGGCGGAGCCGTGACTTTTGAGACCTTCTGGGGCGGCTCATTGGGCAAGGTATTAGAGCACCTTGACCTGATCGGCAAAAGAACGGCAGATATCGGGGAGGCTCCCCTGGGGGCATGGCCGGCGAGACTTCCTCTTTTTGGCTTCGAGTATGCTTTCCCTTTTGGCCCGCCAGACCCGGAGGTGGTCACGAAATGCATGTATACCATGCTGTCTGAGTTTCCGGAATTCGACAAACAATTAAGAGACAACAACGTATTTTTGGTCGCCATTCTCCCCTGGGATACATACCATGGGAGCTCTCGGGACCAGATGAAAAGCCTCAAAGACCTAAAAGGGAAAAAGGTTGGGCTCTGGGGCGTCTATTTCCCGAAATGGATAGAGGCGATGGGAGGCATAGGGGTGCCCCGGCCCATGGTGGAAAGCTATATGATGATGAAGACGGGGGTCCTGGATATGAGTTTAGAACCCGTCGACGTAACCTTGACGCATAAACACTTTGAAGTGGCCAAGCATTTCTTCTTCCTGAATTCGGGGGCTTTTACGCCCAAGTACGTGCTCATGAATTTGGATGCCTGGAAAGAGCTGACCCCGGAGTTGCAGAAGCTATTTCTGGAAGTGGCGAGGAAAAACTCCCTGGAGTTTGCCGCGGAACTCAGGGAGAACCGGAAGAAAATCATCGATCAATTGCTAAAAGAGAAGAAAATGTTAACTTCTTACGAACCCACCGCCGAAGAAAGAAGTTCGTGGGCGGCGGCGATGCCGGATTTACCGGCAGAATGGGCGAAATCGATGGAAGGGAAAGGACTTCCCGGATGGAAAGCCCTCGATCGCTGGATGAAATTGACCTCCGACGCGGGGCACAAATGGCCTCGCGCTTGGGGTAAGCGGTAAAAAAATTACCTGTCGGTTCCTGCCTTCGCCCTACTCAGGCGGAGGCAGGACAAATAATGGGATGCTAAGGAGAAAAAGCCGTGTTTGATACCATTTTTGACAGAATCGAAAAAGCCAGCCATAGAGTGAATCGGATATTCGCCTTGGCCGTGTGCGGGTTTAGCCTTATTTTCATTACCTTCATGGTCTGCACGGAGGCGCTGGCGAGGAATTTTTTTAAATTCTCCTTTCTGGGGACCCAGGAACTTTCTCAGATTATCGTCACCTGGGTTGTTTTTCCCGCTTTGGCCTTCGCTTTGATTAACGGCACCCATGTGCGCGTAACTCTAATGACCCGCCTTTTGCGCCCAGGCCTTCGGGCAGGATGCGAGATATTTTCTTATCTGGTGGGCCTGATTTTTTTTGCTTGTTTCTCCTATTATGCCTGGCCTTATTTTTGGCAGTCCTGGAAGATTAAGGAATTCCCCATGGCCCCTGTGGAGCTGCCTTTATGGCTGGCCAAGCTGGCGATGCCCATCGGTACCACTCTATTTTCCATACAATTTTTAATCTTTTTGATCCGAACATTATATCCATCCCGCCCCGAGAAATAAGAGGAGAAAATCGCCATGGATCCGATCTGGATTGGTTTTTGGGGAATCGTAGCTCTGTTTATCTTACTTGCCACGGGGATGCACATCGCCTTAGCCATGGTCCTCGTCGGGGCTGTCGGGGCGGCATCCATCTTGGGAATACGACCGACCATCCATCATCTGTTGGGAGAAGTTTTCTATTCCGTTTGCAGGTGGGACCTGATTGTACTCCCTATGTTCATCTTCGTGGGTTTGCTGGCCGGAGCAGCCGGGCTGAGTAAGAACATCTATTACGTCCTAAGCTTATGGCTGAGGCGGGTCAAGGGCGGGTTGGGAATTGCTTCCGTAGCGAGTTGTGCGGCCTTTGGGACGGTTTGTGGTTCGTCTTTGGTCACGGCCGCGGTTTTTGCCAAAACCAGCGCGCCGGAAATGAGACGTTATGGGTATGAAAAAAGACTGACCTACGGGTTAATTTCCGCGGCCGGGGCCATTGGCATGCTTATCCCCCCAAGCATCCTGATCGTCATGTATGGCATATTCTCCCAGGAATCGATGGGTAAGCTGCTGATCGCCGGAATAACCCCCGGCCTCCTGTTGACCCTTTTTTTCAGCATCGCCATCGTTCTTATCATTCTAATAAGGCCGTCATCGGTGCAACCCCCCAAGGTCGTACGGGTAGAAGAAATAACCTGGCGCCTCCGAATCTCTTCCCTGGTCCTGTTATGGCCTGTTTATGCGGTAGCTCTCATCATCATCGGGGGGATCTATTCGGGTTTTTTCTCCCCCGAAGAGGCCGGAGCAATTTCCGTCGCCCTTATTTTTTTCATCGTCATGTCAAGTAAGGAGGGGCGGGAACGTCTCCCCTCGGCCTTAACCGATGCGGCTTCAATTGCGGCGATGATCTACTTTTTATTCATCGGGGCGACGATGTTTGGCCGATTTTTAATGCTCTCCGGAATAGTACCCAAGGCGCTGGAGACGGTCATTGGCTGGAATTTGTCCCACCTACATTTCGTTATTGCCATGGCGATTATCTATCTCATCCTGGGGTGTTTCCTAGATTCCATCTCCATGCTGGCCATCACCATGCCCATTGTTTATCCCGTGGTCCAGGCCATGAAAATCGACCCCATGTGGTACGCGGTGGTGGTCATCATGGCCATCGAGTGTGGACTGATTACCCCGCCCGTTGGACTAAATGTTTACGGGGTCAAGGGGGTTGCTGAATCCGATGTGACCCTGGAAGATATCTTCATAGGCGGCTGGCCGTTTTTCATCGCCATGGTCCTGCTTCTGGTCCTTTTAATATCCTTTCCGCAACTATGTACGTTCCTCCCCAATTTGCTAATGAAATAAATTAAGGATCTCTCGGGGGTTCAACGGCATTAACAAGTTTATGGCCTTCAGAGGTTTTATCGGCACTTTGAATGGATTTGAAAGTTCAGATAAATCAAGTTTTCGAAAGGACGGAGGTTAGGCGCTTAGCGCCTCATTAATACAAACATGTTTGTAAGAAGGAAACTTCTTGGCACCAGAAAATCCCCCCATCCCCCCCTTTAAAAAAGGGGGGTTAGGGGGGATTTGAAGCATTTTGGCTGCCCGCTTGAGGCGGGCCACTTTTTCCGCGCAAGGTCGCGGAAAAAGCATAGTCCCTTTCAAATGAAGTTGTGCACAAAATGGCGACAAAGTTGTTCTGGATTTGGAAACATTCTAAATTCCAAGCACGAAATCCGAAACAAGCATGAATTTTCAAAATACAAATTATCCAAACAAAAAAGTTTTGAATTTTGAATTTGTTTAGGATTTCGATATTCGGATTTTAAATTAGCCACAGAGGGCAGAGAGTTTAAAAACCCCGATTCGGAATAAGTAAAGAATACACGTTAAGTGCCCAATATTAATGAAGATGCTAAAAGGTGCCAAAAAGGAAATTCCTATACAATCAAGTTTTAAGTATTCCTGTTTGGTTCTGGCTACGCCGGATTAGGTAGAGGGGACGGTTTCAGAATTTTCATTAACCCAAAAGGAGGAAAGGATTATGGTAAAGGATCTATCATTTATTGGTCGATCCTATAAAGAGATTTCTGTGAAGCAATTTGAAGTCTGGCGAAGTTTTGGGAATTGAAGGGGAGTAAGTGTCTTGAACGACAAATCGAAGCCCGTTCTGGAATGCAAAAACATTGTTAAGAAGTTTCCGGGTGTTTTGGCACTAAAGGGAATAAACGTAGATCTCCATGCGGGAGAAGTCCATGTCCTGTTCGGCGCGAAGGGGGCGGGGAAATCAACCCTCCGCTCGACGCGGAGATCGATGATTATATGAAGCAAGGGTGGGTTTCGGCTACGATGATGAATGATCACACCGAAATGGCCCGCGAAGCGCTTCGCATGGTCATTAAACAGATTAAAGGGGAACTCAAACCTCCCCTCCCCGTTCTGACCGATCACTATCTCTTAGATCAAACGACTCTCGAAAAATTCGATACCACGAGTACCATGTATCCCAAGGAGTGGCGGAAGGAGGTGGACAGAGGAAGGTATTTTTCTATTTTCGGGACTGCCTAGCTTTGTGCAGGTCCGCCCCGGGACGTCCATATTCTTTTTGGGTTCGAGTTACTCAATCAGCAGAAAGAGAGGTATATGAAAATTATGGATCGATATAGGGTAAGTGTCAAAGATATCAAGCCGGCCCCGGCGGCAAAGAGTTCGATCGGGTTCTCCAATATGGATATTCGGTTTCTCATCACGGATCAGACCGTAGGGGCGACGGAACTTTCCCTCTTCCGTACCGTCTTCCCCCCGGGTTATGCAGCCCACCAGAAACATATCCATGTCGACATGGAGGAAGTGGTGTTCGGTATAAGAGGCCGGGGCTGTGTGGGAATTGAGGGGCCGGATGGGAAAGGCGACGAGTATGAAGTATTGCCGGGAGTGGCTGTTTTCATTCCCAAGAATTACGTTCATTGGTTCCGTAACCTCAATCCGGACCAGGAAGTGGAAATTTGCGGGGTCTATTCCGCACCCAACGCCGGAGAATATAAACCGGAAGATTACAAATATTTGGGAGAGATAACCGGAAAGGACAAGAAGTTGAAATAGGGGACGAATTCGTCGTTTCCATTCCTGAAGGAGAAAATCTAACGCCCCGAAAGGAGGGTATCAACGAGCAAAGCAGAAGACCTTGAAATCAGAAATTCGGGATTGGATCACAGTTATATTAAGTATCCTCACCACTGGTCCCCCAGGCGGCTTTACAGTATGACCGGAGCGGACTGGGAGGGGAGAATCAATTTTAACCGGATGCGTAAGGAAAGGCTTGCCCGAGCGAAAGAGGCGATGGCGAAATTTGACTTAGGGGCCATGATTTTGTATCACGGTGCGAATGTGAGATATGTGACCGGTATTTACCAGGGGATGTGGAAATACAGCATCTTTATTCGATATGCGGTGTTATGTCGAGATAGTGAGCCTGTATTATTTGAAACCGTGGGGTCGGACATGGAGTGCGCCAAGCTTGATTCTCCCTGGATGTCCGGAAGGATTCGGCCGGCGATTACCTGGACATGGTCCGAAGGAGCAACCGAACGCCAGGTCAAAAACATGGTCGCGGGTGTGGTGGAACTATTGAAGGAGAGGAAGGTTTTTGGGGAGAAAATAGGTGTGGATATCATGGACATGTGGGTTCACGCGGCGTTTCAAGAAGCGGGCGTGCAGTTGGTGAACGCTTGGCCGGCGATGTCGCAGGCGCGCATGATCAAGACCGTGGATGAGCTGGAATGCTGCAAATACTCGGCGGCGATTGCCGATGGGTGTCTGGATATGATTCGCAATGACTGGCTGGCGCGGCCGGGGTTGACGGAGAGCCAGCTCGCGGGGAACATCATAAAGTATTTTACCGATCGGGGGTTTGAGGAGGGGCAAGCCCATTGTGTGGCCTCGGGGGGGAATACAAATCCCTACCGTCGATGGTGGTCGGATAAACCCGTTCGCAGGGGAGATCTGGTGATCACGGATATTGGTGGGAGAGGTCCGGGCGGAGGGTATTATGTGGATGTCACCCGGACGTTTATCTGTGGAGATGCCGATCCGACCTCTGAAGAGAAGAAACTCTACAAAGAGACGTTAGACTCGATGAATGCGGCGATATCCGAGGCACGGCCTGGAAAGACAACCGCCGATTCAGCTAAACATTTTCCCGTTTATGACGATGACATCTACAAAACATGCAGCCTCTTCCAATTTGGCCACAGTATAGGGTTAACCCTCTATGAAGGGATGTGGATTTCGAGAGGATTTTCGTTAGATTATCCCGCAGAGTATAAGCAGAATATGTATATGGCCATTGAGACCTACAGCGGAAAACCCAGTTTAGAGCAAGCGGTCCGCCTGGAACAAAATGTAGTAATCACCGATAAAGGCCCGGTTTTGTTTACCCTCTTTCCCTTCGAAGAAAAGTTCCTGGAGTAAAAGTAAAAAATAGAGCGCCTGAAATCCCTGTGAAAAGCCTTCACCTCTCCGTGAGATGAGGGCTTCTTTTCAAACCTCGAGGACAGCTAATGAACGCTGGATCATTCCCATGACGGGAATGTTTTAAGAAGGACCGTCCATTGCCACGGTGGGCAAAATTGCCAATTTTCTTGGGAAAAAGACGAGCTTTTCCCTCGACCATATGATCGATCGGCAACCGGGCAGGTCGTCTGTCGTTAGGAAGACCGAACGCACTATTCTCTCCAGCAGGGATAGCAAGAACCACAATGAGTTGCTGAATCCCAAATTGAAAGATGCCACGGTGTCGATGTTTCATCGCGCGAAGCCATAATGGTCTCAGGCGCGAAGTCCTAAAGGGTGGAGGTAAAGGTGAAATGAATGTGGGTCAGGAGGAAATGGTTCGAAGTTTAAGGGAGATGGTGGGAGAAGATTATGTGAACACGGATGTGTTTGAAAGAATAAATTATGCTGATACCTCATTGCCATATGACGTTGAGGAGGAAGATTTACCAGATGTGGTAGTCCATCCTGGCAACGCCCATGAGGTAGCTGAGGTAGTGAAGTATGCTAATCGGGAAAAGATACCGGTGACAACTTACGGTTCAGGTACTTCACTAATCTTTGGTACGAAGCCCAAACATCGAGGTATCACACTAAGTACCAAGAGGTTAAATTTCTTCCAAATCGAGGAGGACTTCCAATGGTTTGAGTGTGGTGCCGGGGTTACGATTGCCCACATTACAGGAGAGCTTGAAAAAAGAGGTTATTGTCTTCCTATTAATGTGGGGAGCCGACTTCAAGCCACGATTGGGGGAGCGGTGAGCGTGAATACCTGTGGACATTTGATGGACTATATTTACGGTAAACCTGTGTCGAATGTGTTGAGTGTTGAGATTGTTTTGCCCACAGGGGAAATAATACAAACGGGTTCAAAGTCCATAAGGCGCGCGACCGGATGGGACTTGATGCGTCTCTTTGTAGGGGCGGAGGGAATATTGGGAGTGATTACAAGGATTAGGATGGCCTTTTATCCCAAGCCTGAAACCGTCGATACAGTTGCTTTTTTCAAAACTGCGGAAGAAATAGGGCACGCCTTTGCGTTAATGTTCAAGAAAAAGTTACCTCCAATATTGGATGGCGAGTTTGTATCGGAGAAATGCTGTAAAGTGGGGTACGAAGCATACGGTTTGGATTTCCCGGAAGGGGCCATGGCCGTCACGCAATCCATGGGAAGGACAAAAGAAGATGCCCTAAACAATGCAAAACAGGTGGCGGACTTTTTGAGGAGAGCAGGGGCGATAGAATCATTTGTATTAGAAGATGCGAAAATCAGAGGGCAAGTCTGGGGAGTCAGGGAAAACGCTATGCGGTGGGGGAAAGAGAAGGGATTAAAGGGATACTTGGCGATAGAGGTCAACCCGCCCCTCCCCTTTTTGCCTCGAGCGATACGTGAACTGAATCATATTACCGAAGGTCGGAACGATTTGATTGGTGGGACAGAAGCTTATCTCTATGGACATATCGGTGCCAGTTCGCTTCATTGTCTTTTTGCTTTTCCTTACGCCTGGTCAAGGGAGAAAATGAAACAGGTTGTGAGAGACATTTGGAATTTGGAAAAGGACCTGAACATTAAATATGATGGTGTGGGAGGGGATTGGGGTCAGCTGCCCTACCGTGTTCCCTTTTACAGGGAAAAATATGGAGAAACGAGTTACGGGATTATCAAGAAAGTGAAGCAACTACTTGATCCGAACAATATTCTTAATCGGGGCAACTTAGAAGGAGAGGAATGATGAAAGATGAAATAAGAAAAGAGGAAAAGCTTGATAAGAGCTTAGAAACCTCTTTGATGGATTCCCTGGTTTCGTGTGAGAAGTGTCACCTGTGCAATACGGACTGTCCAGTTTGTGACCATCGGGTCACCCATGGGCCGGTCGGGATCAACAGAGCTATCTACTATGGAATGAAATGGAATCAATTCACCAAAGAGTTGAGAGACCTGGTTTATTCCTGCACCACGTGTGCACGCTGTGTAGCCACATGCAAGCAGGTATCAAGAGCTCTGCCGCTCGTTGAGATTTTCGAAAAAGCAAGGGAATTGCTCCTTGTCGAAAAAATGATAGGCCCCATGCCTGATCAGCGTAATGTTTTGAAAAACATCTACAGGAGGGGAAATCCTTGGGGTTGTCCTCCGCAAGAAAGAACAAAGTGGGCTGAGGGCTTGGATGTTTTCTACGCTTCAAAAAAGAATAATGTGGAGACTCTTTACTATGTGGGTTGTGCAACTTCCTACGATCCACAAAGTCAGAAAATAGCCAAGAATTTGAGTAAAATTCTCAAACGGGCAGGGATTGATTTTGGTATCTTGGAAAATGAACAATGCAGCGGAAGTGAAGCTAAAAGGATGGGTGAGAAGGGGCTCTTTGAACATCTTGCGGAAACCAACATGAAGATGTTTGAAGAAGCCGGAATTCGTCACATTGTTACAGGTGATCCTCATAGTTTTTACAGCTTTTCACAGGAATATCCTAACAGGACAAATGGATTAAAGGTTGAACATTACACGCAATTTCTTAACAGGCTTATTGACGAAATGAAACTTACCCTTTCAATGAGGGTACCAAAAAAAGTGACCTATCATGATCCTTGTTATTTGGGAAGAAAAAGTGAAGTGTTCGAGGAGCCAAGAAAACTGATAAAGAGAATTCCCGGGGTCGAGTTTGTGGAAATGGAAAAGTGCAAGGAGAATAGTGACTGCTGTGGTATGGGGGGAGGCCGGATGTGGATGGAACCGCCCAAGGGTTTGGTTTCATCGCATGTCATTGCGGAAAAGAGAGTGAAGCAGGCCTTCGATACAGCAGCTGAGATTCTTTTGACGGCCTGTCCCTTCTGCAATATAACTCTGACGGATGCGGTTAAGGGTTTGAATAAGGAAGATTCCCTTAAAATTATAGATATTACCGAACTAATGGCCATGTCTCTCTGATGGCTGATTGAAAAAGATTGCAGGTAGAGCACGTTTCCTACACTTTGACTTTTAAGCCTCAAAGGGTTCTCAAGTTAATGAATCCTATGATGAAGGAGGCACGCTATGGCCAAGGGAATCGGTTACGGCAAAACGATTTTGTTCAGCGATATGTTTTCTGTCTTTGGCGTCCCGGTCATCGCTTCCGCCTTATCCATGACGGCCGACGCAGAACTTTTTCAGACCGCATCCGGAGGCTGGGAAGTCAGGGATGAACGCTGGGAAGCCAAAGGTTATAAAGAAGAAAAAAAGGGGATGCAGATCGAATCCCTGGAAAGGATCTTCCAGCACCTGCGTTTCCATCCGGAACATCTCCGGATTCTGCTCAGCGGCGATCTCCCGGCTATGAGCGGGATCGGGGCAACGGGGGCGAGTTCGGTGGCCATCGTGCGGTCCCTCTCCGAGGAATTTAACCTCCGCTTGACTGAAGATAAGGTCAACGCCGCTGCTTACCAGGCCGAAATCGCCTACCACGGGCCTACGACGAGCGGAATCGATAATTTGGTCTCTACCTACGGCGGGATTATCTGCCTTACCCGGGGGGAACCGAACGTGGTGAGGAAGATGCGGCTAAAAGAACCTGTTGAGGTTGTAATCGGCGACACGGGGATCATCGCCAATACCAAGGCCCTGCTCGCAGCGTTCGCGGAGAGGAAAAAGAACTCCCCCGACCGGTACGAGCGTATACTGCAGAGGGCACGGCAGATTGCCGCAGAGGCGCTGACAAGCATCGAAACTTCCGACCTGGTTCAAATCGGCTGCCTGATGGATCGAAGTCAATTTTTGTTGCAGGAAGCGGAGATCTCATGCCCGGAGCTGGATCTTTTGATTGAGTTAAGTCGGAGCGTTGGGGCGCTGGGGGCTAAGCTCACCGGTGCGGGAGGCGGAGGCTGCATGATAGCCTTGACGCCAGGGAAGGATTTGCAGCAGAGGGTAGCTTACGCGATTGAGGCTAAAGGGTTCCAGGCCCTTCGGTCGAGGTTGGGGGTGAATTGAAAAAGAAGAGGATGCCCGGGAAGACCCTTGAGGATCTATCGTGGCACCCTGGCCACACGCGAACGATGAAAATCCCCCCTCATTCCCCCCGAAGCTGTGAAAAAATCGGGATGTGGGGAAGCGGCGCGGATTTTCCCGTCTCCTGGACACCGAGGAAAGTTAATTTCATCGGGGAACCTAATTTTTTCACAGCTTCCCCTTTTCTAAAGAGGGGTTAGGTAGGATTAAAAGCTATTTTCTACAAAAAAAGGGGGGATAAAAGTCTTGGATATAAAGAAAATTTCGATAATCGGTCTGGGGTTAATGGGAACGCCAATCGCCACCCTGCTGCTGAAGGTCGGATACCAAGTGACAGGTTTTGACATCGTCCGGAAGCAGATGGCCAATTTAATCTCCCTTGGTCTGACGGCCGTAAATTCCCCCAAAGAAGCAGCCAAGGAGGCAGACCTCATTATATTGTCCCTCCCAACCTGGAGGGCGGTACTCGAGGTAGTAGAAGGGAAAGACGGCGTTATGGAAAGGGCGCAGAAGGGTCAGATCGTGGCGGATACGAGTACATCCCCTCCATGGGAAAGCAAGGCCCTGGGAAAGAGGCTGGCGAGGAAAGGGGTGGAGTGGATGGATGTTCCTATTTCCGGGTCGTCGGCCCAGGCCCGGGAGGGAAACATGGTCTTCATGGTGGGTGGTAAAAGAGCCGTCTTTGAAAAGATCAAGCCCGTTCTTGATCAAATCGGTAAAAAAACGGTCTATGCCGGGAAGATGGGCGATGGAGCAACCCTTAAGTTGGTCGTCAATCACACCCTTTACCTAAATCAGGCCGCGGCCATTGAAGGATTGGTCTTGGGTCTTCAAGCGGGCCTCAATCCCGACGTTTTATTCGAAGTTATCACCTCCGGTGCTGCCGCGAGCGATTTACTTATGGCTCGCGGAAAGGATATGCTCAGCGGCCAATTCTCTCCCAAAGGCCCTGCTATTCTGGCGAATAAGGATCTTGCCCTTTCCCTGGAAATGGCCAGGCAATTAGGCGTCATTTTACCGGTGGGAGCCTTGTACCAACAGCTTCTTTTACAGGCTCATTACAACGGTTGGGACCAGGAGGATGCCACGGTAGTTATGAGAATCTATCAACAGTTAGCCGAAGCGTCTGGGAGGACAGAGAGGTCGGTACCGAAGAGGAAATAGTCGCCAGGATCAAAGGGGGAGGATTATGTCTAAGGTTGCTCTAATGCCAGGGGACGGCATCGGCCCGGAAATTACTGAGGCCGCTGTCCAAGTTATCGAAGCCGCCGGGGTGCACATCGAATGGATCAAGTTGCCGGGGGGAGAAGATGCTCGCCAAAGTTTGGGAACCGCCTTGCCCGATGACACGCTTCAAGCCTATATCTCCTGCGGTGTCGGATTTAAAGGCCCTTTTTACGTGGCTATGGAAGATGAAATGATCCGACCCACCTGGCGCCGGGGAATGCCTGGCGGAAGGCCGCTAAAAGCATACAACAGCGCCACCAATGCCCTCCGGAGAGAAGGCGGAGGGTATGCCGCAGTCCGCTGGGCAAAAAGTTTCCCAGGCGTTCCTTCTCCCATTCGCGGGATCGATCTGGTCATCATCCGGGAGATTAGCGAGGACGTCTACATAGCCAGTGAATATACCGTGGGTGATGATACCGCCGTTGCTCTAAAGGTGATCACCCGCCAGGCTTCGGCAATGGTTGTCCGCTTCGCTTTTGAATTTGCTAAATCCCACGGCCGAAGACTGGTTACCGCCGTTCATAAAGCTAATGTGCTCAGGCAGACCGACGGACTTTTTTTGCGGGTGGCCCGGGAAATCGCCAGGGAATATCCTGAGATAGCGTTTAACGACCGATTCATCGACGCCGCCTGTGCCCTTATTGTCTCCCGTCCCTCGCTCTTTGAGGTGGCGGTCATGCCTAATCAGTACGGGGATATTTTTTCGGATCTCTGTTCATCCGCCGCCGGCAGTTTGGGTCTGGGGGCAGGGGCAACCTACGGCACGGAAGCCACCCTCTTTGAGCCGGTGCACGGCACGGCCCCCCGATATCGCCTGCAAAGGTATTGCCAACCCGGTATCGCAGATTCTCAGCGGGGCCCTGATGTTGCGCCATTTAAAAGAAGACCGGGCGGCCCTGGCCATCGAGAAGGCCGTGGAAGAAGCTCTTAAGGAGGCAAAGAATCACACCCCGGATTTAGGGGGGACGGCTACCACCCGCCAGTTGACGCAGGCGATTGTGAAGCGAATTCATAAATGAGGAGCGGCAACTCCCTTTTCTGTTGACAAAAATTTTTTGAAATATTATGAATGGGTTCGTATTGGTCAAACCATTGGATCATTCAATCATTCCGCCACCATCCTGCCCGGAGAAGATAGAGAGGAGTAAATCGCCTTTTTTAGGTCTTAATTAACGCCAAAGGAGGAAAGCATTATGGCAAAGGATCTATCGTTTATTGGCCGCCCGCATGAATATGAGCCCAGGAGGGTATATTCTCTGACGGGGGCGGATTGGCAGGACCGAGTCAACTTTGACCGGCTCCGCAAGGAACGTCTGGCCCGGGCCAAGGAGCAGATGGAGATCCATGACCTGGGAGCCCTGGTAGTTTACGACGGAGCGAACGTCCGGTATCTGACGAGCTCTTTCCAGGGAAACTGGAAGTACAACATCTTCATCCGTTACGCCGTCCTTCCCCGGGGCGGGGAACCTATTTTGTTTGAGACCGCCGGTTCCGACCTACAATGCGCGAAAATCGATCTGCCATGGATGGAAGGAAGGATTCGTCCGGCCATCACCTGGAAGTGGTCCGAGGGGGCGGTGGAGTATATGGTGGATCGCATGGTGGACAGCGTTCTCGAAGTTCTCCGGGAACATAAGGTTGAGAAGGAAAAAATTGGAATCGATTCCCTCGACATGGCTTCTCTGGCCGCCTTTCAGAAAAAGAAGATCAATGTCGTCAATGCCTGGCCGGCCATGTCAGCCGCCCGGGTCGTCAAGACCCCGGATGAGATTGAACTTCTGAAACAGTCCGCGGCCATTGCCGATGCCTGCATGTACAAAGCCCGTTATGAATGGGCTAAACCGGGGATTACCGAAAGAGAACTTTCCGGGAAGATGATCGAGTACATGTATTCCAAGGGATGTGAGATCGTTTATGAAATAATCGTCGCCTCCGGCGGGAATACGAGCCCCTACCGGCGCTGGCCGACCGACAAGATCATCCGCCAAGGGGACCTCGTGATCATCGACAACAACACGGTCGGGCCCTCCGGGTATTTTGTGGACTACGTGCGCTGTTTCAAGGTGGAAGGCAAGCCAACTCCCAAAGAGAAGGACCTTTATAAGGAATGCTACGATTCCCTTATGGCCGCCATCGAGATGATGAAGCCCGGCAATACCAGCCGGGATGTGGCCGAAAAGTTCCCGGTCTATGATGATGACAAATACGGGACGGTGACCCTGCAACAATTCGCCCATTCCATCGGTCTGACGCTCTACGAGGGGATGTGGATTTCGCGGGCCTATTCCCTGAAGTACCCTGCCGAGATTAAGCCCAACATGTACTTTGCCATTGAAACTTTTGCCGGACATCCCTTGCTTGAGCAAACGGTCCGGTTGGAAACCGATATCCTGATCACGGATAAAGGCCATGAGTTCTTCACCCTCTTCCCCTTCGAAGAGGAAATGCTGAAGTGAGCCAGTTAAAAAAAACCAAACCGGAGCAAAACCCAATTAAGGCCCGCCGGATCACCACCCCTCTCCCTTGGTCGAAAAGGAGGTGGGGCAGGAAGATACCTCCGCCTTCTACCGAAAGTCTATTATTATTTCCCAAAACTGATGGCCGGAAAATGGAAATGGAGGAAATCATGGGTAAGAAAAAAACGCTTTATCTGCACGACATGACCTATCCGGAGGTTGCTGCCTACCTCCGGGCCTGCGACGTCGCCCTGGTTCCCATGGGAAGCCTGGAGAGACATGGGGCGCACATTCCTTTGGGTTGCGATGCCCTGACGACCTGGGAAGTAGTCATCCGGGCTTCTAAGAAGGCTTCCGTAATCTATACCCCCATTATCCCTTACGGGTATTCTCCCCATCATATGCACGAGATGGGAAACGGAACCGGAACGATCACTCTGGCGGGGGAGACGTACCGCCGGGTCATCTATGACATTGGCAAGTCTCTTATTTATCACGGCTTCAACAAGATCGTCTTCGTCACCCACCATGGCTCCAACTCCAAGGTGGTAGACGAGGTGCTCCGGCGCATTCGTTACGAGAGCGGAGCTTTCACCTGCTGGTACAAAACCCCTACCGAAAGGGAGTATAACGCCCTGCGGGGTATCATCGAAGGGCCCCCTGAGGAAACTCCCGGCTGGCATTCCGGCGAGATCGAAACTTCGACCTGCTTGGCTTACGATGAAATTCTGGTGGATATGAGCGTAGCCGTCCAAGATCGTACCCATGCCCCGCAATGGATGGGGCCGGCTTTCGCAAAAAAGGACGGCTCAGGGATGGTGGAGTTCAGGGAGACGGAGCAGGCCTGGGTTCCCATGGAGCACCATGAGTACTCGGCGACTTCCACCATTGGCAACCCCTTCCGCGGGTCCAAGGAGAAGGGGCTGAAATACTTTGAACGCAGTGCTGAACATCTGGCTGCCTTCCTGGAAGAAGTGAAAAAATTTTCCATCAGGGCCACCAACCGGGAGTTCAACAATCGGGCCTGAGGGTAATGTCAAAATTTTTATGAAAAACCTTTCTAGAACAATACGGAAAGATAAGGGAAACCCTCCCCCTTGAGGGGGGAGGGAAAAGGGTGGGGGTGAAAGGGCTGACAGGCGTAGCAAAAAGAGTTAGGAAACACTCTCTTACCCTTCACCCTGACCCTCTCCCCCAAGGGGAGAGGGAAGAAAAATTTTGACAAAACGGGCCTGAGAGGAAGGAGGAGAAATGAAAATTCCGGAGAAGATGAAGGCCGCCGTCCTGCTGTCTCCCAATGTTCTGGAGTTAAGGGAAGTGGCCACGCCCCAACCGGGACCCGCCGACGTCCTGATCCAGGTTGCTTCCTGCGTCATTTGCAGCAGCGACGTGAGCTTGCTCGCTAAGCCTTGGCCCGGCCAGCCGCCTTATGGCGAATTCATTCCCGGCCATGAATACTCCGGCGTGGTTGTGGCCAAAGGAGAGACCGTTGACGAGTTCCGGATTGGCGACCGGGTGGCGGTGGAAGCCCATTACGGCTGCGGGCGTTGCCGCAATTGCCGGCGGGGTAATTATACTTCCTGCCTTAATTACGGGAGACGGGACAAGGGCCACCGGGCGAATGGGTTTACAACCAACGGCGGCTTCGCCCAGTATGTAGTCAACCAGGTGAATACGGTCTACCCGATCCCGGATTCCGTCGGTTTCGAGGAAGCATCCTTGATCACCAACCTGGGCTGTGTCCTCTACGGCATGGAAACGATCGGCGGCTACCTGGTGGGCGATCAGGTGGCCGTGATCGGCCCTGGCCCTCTGGGGCTGATCTCTGTGGGAGTGGCCAAGGCCTTGTGTGCCGGAAAGGTGTACTTAGTAGGCACTCGAGCTTCCCGCCTTGAGTTAGGGAGGGCTTTGGGGGCCGATCGCCTGATTGACATAAATCGGGAGGATCCTATGGCCGTGGTCCGGGAGGAGACCAGGGGCATTGGTGCCGATCTGGTCATTGAATCTTCGGGAAGTGCCCGGGGATTGCATATGGCCATAGCTGTAGCCCGGCGGATGGGTAAAATATTGCTGCTTGGGTTTCCGGAAGAGCCGGTGAGCGCGGATTTCGCTTCGCTGGCCAAGGATAATAAGTCCATCCACACGGTAAGGGGAGAAGGATGGGGCAACTGCGGCAGGGCGGTCTCATTGCTCGCCTCGGGCAGGGTGAATCTGAAACCGCTCATTACTCATTCCTTCCCCTTGGCGAATATCGAGGAAGGGTTCAAAACGTTTCGGGAGAGAATCGGAGGGGCCGTGAAGGTGGTGGTGAAACCGAATAACTCCCCGGCGGGATCTTTTTGAAATTTAGGAACGCTCAAGGCATGCCCCGCGGGCCCGCGAATCGAATTTTTTCACGGCTCCCTTGAGAAAGGATACGAGAACATATTATTTCTAAAATGGACACCAAGGAAGCAGGAGGCACGCTTTGGGTAAGGGAAGCGGGTATGGCAAAACGATTTTATTTGGAGACATGTTCGCCGTCTTTGGCATCCCGGTCATCGCTTCCGCCTTATCGCTGAAGGCTGAGGCGCAGGTTGTTCAGACCGCATCCGGAGGCTGGGAAATCAGGGACGAACGCCGGGAGGCCAAAGGATATAAAGAAGAAAAAAAGGGAATGCAGATGGAATCTCTGGAAAAGATCTTCCGGCACCTGCATTTCCGGGCGGAACATCTCCGGATTCTGCTCCGGGGAGATCTCCCGGCCATGAGCGGGATCGGAGCAACGGGGGCGAGTTCGGTGGCGATCGTCCGGGCCCTCTCCGAGGAATTTAGCCTGCACTTGACCGATGATGAGGTCAACGCCGCCGCTTACCAGGCCGAAACCGCCTACCACGGGCCCAAGACGAGTGGCATTGATAACACGGTTTCCACCTACGGGGGAATTATCTATCTGATCCGGGGAACCCCGAATGTGGTAGAGAAATTCAGACTGAGAAAGCCCGTAGAAATCGTCATCGGCGACACGGGCATCGTCGCTAATACCAAGGTCATGGTTGAGAGGTTTGTCCAGAGGAAAGAAGAATTTCCCGATCGCTACCAAAGGATGCTGGAAGAAGACCACCAGATCGCCACCAAGGCCTGGGAAAGGATTGAGGACTTTAACCTGGAAGAAATCGGCCAGTTGATGAATCGGAACCACTCCCTCCTGCAGGAAGCTGAACTATCCTGCCCCGAATTGGATTTTCTTACGGATCTTTCCCGCCGGGAAGGCGCCCTGGGAGCCAAACTTACAGGTGGAGGAGGCGGGGGATGCATGCTGGCCCTGACTCCAGGAAAGGCCTTGCAGGAAAAAGTGGCCGGAGCCATCGAGCGCGAGGGATTTCAGGCGATCCGCACCATGGTGGGAGTAAATTAGATCCGAAGCTGGCCTGGCGAAGGTCGCAATAATCGTACCGCGGGAACGGAATCCGACGTTGGAAGCGCAAGCGGGCAGGGAGAACTCATGACTGAAGAGATTCGATGGTTGGCAATGCCTTGGGAGGAAGTGAGTGCCCACATCAGCCGGAAAGTGGCCATGAAAGATCGCTTGATGATGGTGATGTATCGATTCGATCCGTATCAATCCTGGCCGGAAGAAACCCACGAAGCAGAACAGGGAGGTTATATTCTCAAGGGGAAGATCGAACTGAGTTTGCCCGCCGCCGGAAAGAAAATTCTACTGGGACCGGGAGACGGGTACCTGATAGGAACAAATGTTCCCCATTCCTGGAAAACCGCCGGCGAGGAAACTGTCTTGCTGGATGTCTTCAGCCCTCCGCGAAAAGAATTATTCCAGAAGAAATTCGCCCCGCGGGCAAAGGAATGATGGGGTAAAATCCTATGGGGAAATATCTCCTAAAACTGGCCGACGGGCGCAATGAGCCCATTCAAGACCTCGAACATGCGGAAAGGATTGTGCTGGTGGATCAGGAAACCGTGGCCGCGGGGGACGTTACCTTTGCTTACTGCAAATTTGAGGCGAAGACGTCTTACCACAAAAAGCATATTCACCGGCATGCGGAAGAAGTGATCTATATCATATCCGGAAAGGGAATCGGAGGGGTTGGAGATAAAGAGTTCGAGATGAGGGCCGGGGATACCATCTGGGTCCCCCGGGGGGAGGTCCACTGGGCTTATAACCCTTTCGATGAACCCCTGGAGATGGTCTTTCTTTATACCCGCCCGACCCTGAAGGCCGCTGGTTACGAGGTTGTGGAATGACGGAGAAGACGATTCTTCTGATCGGCACCATGGACACGAAAGAGGAAGAGCTTTTATTCTGCCGCGATCTTATCGCCCGCCGCGGTTTCAAAGTTCTTCTCCTGGATGCCGGGATCTTGAAGGACCCCCGGACACCCCCGGATGTGACCCGGCAGGAGGTGGCCCGGGCAGCCGGGGTCGTGGATTTGGCAAGCCTCTTGGCAACGGGGGATAAGGGGAAGTGCATTGCAACGATGATCAGGGGGGTTGCCACTAAGACCCAGGAACTCCTTCGCCAGGGGGCATTTCACGGTATCCTGGGGATAGGCGGAGGCCAGGGAACGGATATCTGCGCCTCGGGTATGCGCAGCGCTCCGCGGGGGATGCCCAAACTTTTGGTCTCGACGGTGGCTTCGGGCAAGGCCACTTTCGGTCCTTACGTTGGCACCAAGGATATTACGATGATGCATTCGATCGTCGATCTCCAGGGACTCAATTTTTTAATCCGCCGGATCCTGGCCAATGCCGTGGGAGCCATTTGCGGTATGGTCGAGACCCTGGATGAAGGGGAGATAAAACCTCGGGGGATCCCGGTGGCCCTGTCCATGCTGGGGACGACAACGCCCGGGGCCATGAGGGTAAAGTCAATCTTGGAGCGGCACGGATACGAGGTGGTGGCGTTTCACCAAAATGGCACGGGTGGAATCGCCATGGAAGAACTGATCCGGGAGGGGGCTTTTAAAGGGGTTCTGGACCTAAACCTGCATGAAATTGGAGACCGTTTCGTGGGGGGGCTGCACAGCGATCCCCAAAAAGAGCGCTTGGAAGCGGCGGGAGAGGTGGGAATACCCCAGATCGTCGCCCCCGGGAGCATCAATTATGCGGTTTGGGGCCCGTTTTCCAGCCTGCCGGAGCAGTTAAGGTCCCGGAAATACATCATCCATAATCCCAACATGACTTTAGTGCGGTTGAGTCCGGAGGAGCTGCGGGAGGTAGGAAAGCTTACCGCCGCCAAACTTAACCGGGCTAAAGGACCGACCCGAGTCTTTATTCCCCTGAGGGGATTCTCCTACCCCGACCGGGAGAACCTGCCGCACTGGGAACCCGAGGGCAACCGGGCCTTCATCGAAGCCCTCAAGGCTAATTTACGCCCCTCAATTCTGCTGCAAGAGGTTGATGCCCATATTAACGATCCGGAATTCAACGAGCCGGTGGCCGAGGCCTTTTTGTCCATGATGGAAGAATATAGATGAAGGAGGGAAAAAATTGCAACGTCTTTGGAATCGGAATGCTATCGTAACCGGCGCAGGCCAGGGCCTGGGCCTGGCGATCGCCAAAGCCCTCTTCCGGGAAGGGGCGCGGGTGCTAATGATGGACGTCAACGAAAAGACGGTAATCGCTGCCGCCAAAGAGATTGATCCTAAGGGAGAGCGAGCGGTGGGGCGAAAAGGGGACGTAAGCAAGCTTACGGAGGTACAGGCGCTCGTCAAGGAGGTTAAAACGCTCTGGGGGACAGTCGATATTCTGGTCAACAATGCCGGGGGTTCGCTGCATACGCCCCACGTGCTTGCGGAGATTCAGGAAAAGGACTGGAATCTCGTAGTTGACGTGAACCTAAAAGGGACCTTCCTCTGCTGCCAGGCGGTGATCCCGGAGATGGCCAAGCAGGGCAAAGGGGTGATCGTCAATATGTCGGCCTTAGCCGGGCACTGGAGGGCATCGCTGGCCGGCGTCCAATACGTAGCGGCCAAGGCCGGCGTGGAAGGGCTGACCCGCCAGCTGGCCTATGACTGGGGGAAGTCGGGAATCCGGGTGAATGCCATAGCTCCCACCGTGACGTTGACCGGTGACCGGATTCAAGGGCTCTGGGATGCTAAAAGCGAGGAAGAAAAAAGGAAGGTCATTTCCGATATTCCCCTCGGCCGATTGGGGACCCCCGAAGAGGTGGCTTCGGTGGTCGTTTTTTTAGCGTCCGATGAATCCAGCTTCATCACCGGTATCACTATAGACGTGAATGGGGGACGGTATCTCCGTTAGGCGCTTAGCGCCTCATTAATACAAACATGTTTGTAAGAAGGAAATGTCTGCCGATAAATCCCCCCTTCCCCATTTTGAAGGTGTGAAAAAATCCCATTTTCACCCCCACCCTGTCCCTCCCCCATCAAGGGGGAGGGAATTTCTCTATGTATTTCAATATGTTTACCCTCTCCCCTCGCGGGAGAGGGTAGGGTGAGGGGGAATATTTCAATTTTTTCACAGCTTCTTTGCCAAAGGGGGGTTAGAGGGAATTTCAGGACTTTTCGCTGCCCGCCTGAGGCGGGCCACTTTTTCCGCGCGCAGTCGCGGAAAAAGCATAGACCTCTTTACGATAAAGAATATCATAAAAGGGGGCTGTATCCAGGTATGCTGAAAGAAAATTTAGAAGGCGGGTAGGTGATAAATACTGCAAATTTTTTTCTGCCAGGTCACCCAAGCCTGTTCAGAATAAAGGTATGAAAAGAGTTCAGAGGAAAGAGGAAAAAGGAAGATTTTCGTATAACTCTACAGCCTTTTTAAGGGGATCCTTGCAAAGATATTCCAATTTAGAAAGGAGAGGAAAAAATGAGTCAGAAGCCCTATAATATCATTGATTGTAGCATGGTGGACGTAAAGGAGTGGATCGAAGAAATGGATATTGTTTTAATTCCCATCGGAAGCTGTGAACAGCATGGCCCTCATTTGCCACTGGGCACGGATAGCATCACGGCTGAGGTGATCACGGAGCGGGCAGCTAAAAAAGCAAACGTCCCCCATACTCCTTTGATTTGGTGCGGTTATTCTCCGCAACATATGCGAAATCCCAATAGTGGGGCCGGGACAATCACCTTGAGGTCTACAACCTTTAATGCCCTACTTTATGATATCGGCCGGAGCCTGATCCATCATGGCTTCAACAAGATAGTCTATGTCACTGGACATGGCTCCAACATCAAAGTTTTAGACCCTATGTTGAGGAATCTTAGATACGAGACCGGAGCGTTCATTGCTATGTACAAAGCTTATTCGGAGAGGGATTTAACGCTGGTGGAGGATATCGTAGAAAATCCCAAGGAAGAAACCCCGGGCTGGCATTGCAGTGAAATGGAAACGGCCCAGGATATGGCCTACAATATGAACCTGGTTAGAATGGACCGGGCGGTTAAAGAATTTGTCCACGCTCCCAAATGGATGGGAAATGCCTTTAATAAGGTAGACGGTTCTGCGGGGGTCACATTCCAAGGCCAGGAATATATTGTCGTTCCCATGGAACACCATGAGTATAGCGACTCGGGAGTGGTTGGGAATCCATTCCGGGCTACCCCGGAAAAAGGAGAAAAATTGTTTGAAAGATTTGCTTCCTATTTGGCCGATTTTTTAAATGAATTGAAAAAAATCAAGGTGGAAGTCTACAACCGACCTTTTACATGTCGGGCCTAAGAAATTCATCCCTGTAGGATGTCGTTGCTGGTGGCATTTAGAGCGACATCCTATAGGGAGGGAAAGGGATAAATTTTAGGATTGGGGGCATCTAAGGAAAGATTTTGATGAAAAATTAAGATACAAACAATAAACAAATTCAAAAGAATAAAAGGGGGGAAAGTTTTGAAGCAATGGGCTGATTATTCTAAGAAATGTAAGGAGATATTATGCTTAGAAGGATCTCCCGTGGCGGTGAGTTTTCGGAAGGAGGCTTTATCTGGAGAAAAAATTCCCAAGGAAGGGTTTACGTTTTGTCAATATTCTCAGCAGGCCAGGGTGAAGAAGAAAGTTCTGCAGATCTGTGCCGATAATGTGATTTGTTGTAAAGGGGCGAGTGCTTTGGGTCTTTATGAACCACCGGCCAATGTTTTAAGTGGGAAGCGGGACGCAGGGAGAAAGGTGAGAGATATGCAAGCGGCGTTAACCTTGCAGAAGGAGATTCCCCGGATAAAGCCTGGAAAATTTAATTATATAATCGTTTCTCCCCTGGAAAATGCCCCGGTGGATCCCGATGTTATTTTAATCACAGGTTACCCGGCACAAATTTGGAGGATATGTCAGTCCGCGACCTGGAAAGACGGCAAGAGGCTTTCCTTTAGCACCAGCACCAGTCAAGGGGTCTGCGCGGACGGAGTGGTGGTCCCCTACCTCATGAACCATATGAACATCAGTTTGGGCTGCACAGGGATGAGAGTTTTTGCGGGCTATAGCGAACATCACCTGATCGTTGGCTTATCGGTGAAAAAGTTCAAGGAGATGATGGAAGGATTAGAAGCGACCCGTGCTCGAGAATATACCTATCCCATTCCTTATGAGACCTATGAGGCAACCCCACAGCTTCCCCGGGCCTGGACCATCATGCGAAAGTTAACCGAGGAACAACTGGAAAAACTGCCCGAAGAATTGAGGGAGATTTTGCAAACATAGAAGAACCAGAGCCAGTCGCGGAGGTCACATGAAACCAGAGATATCCTGCTCCCTATGCCGTCAGCCACTCATGACGGCCAGAATGAAGGAGCGGCTGCTGCAAGTGGCCAAGGAAAAAAAGATAAGAAATTACGAAGAATGGCTATTCCTCTGTGGCCCTTGCAAGTTAAACCGATTTAGCCGGCGACTGGTTGGAGATAACCTGAATAAAGTCCCCCGAGCGAAACCCGTTCCCCATCGGCGAACCGAGAAGCTTGAGCCGATGAAACACGATTCCCGGCTGGGGACTACGGTTTACAAATCCGAGTGCTTCAGCTGCAACCAGGGCTGTGATGCGGTTGTACACGTGAAGGAAGGACGGGTCGTGCGGGTCGAAGGAGATGCGAGCTCTCACGTGACCAAAGGGATCCTCTGTTCCAAGGCCCTGACTTCACCGGAGCACATCCACCATCGGGAAAGAATTCTATATCCACTGAAGCGAGCGGGAAGAAGGGGGGAAGGACAGTGGGAGCGTATTTCCTGGGATGAAGCCCTCGACACCGTTGTCCGCCGGCTGAAGGAGACCGAAAAAAAGTACGGGAAGGAGGGGGTCATGCTCGCCACAGGAACCTCCCGCGGGACGAAATCCAGATGGTGCCGGGTGCAAACCATTCCTCCCCGCGAAGCGGGAGGGGAGCTCCACCTGGATTTCGTACCCGTTATGTGTTTCCAGTGCGAGGATCCCATGTGCGCCCAATTCTGCCCGGTGGAGGCGATTGTCAAGAAGGAAGACTGCCGGGTCCTCGTAGAAGAGGAGAAATTCATCGGGTGCCGGCAGTGCATCGCGGGATGCCCTTACGGGACCATGTATTTCAACGAGGTGACCCGCAAGGCGGGTAAGTGCAACCTTTGCCAGTCCCGCACGGAATACGGGATCGAGCCCAGAAAAGTTCTTCCACCGGGGCATCCTTTCTCTTCCTGGGAGATTTGTCCACCGGCCATTGCCACCGATATGAATGCGAATTACTATAGTGCGCTCCGGGTCAAGAGCTTGGCCGATGTTTTGTTTCCGTCTCACGGCCCGGGATATATTGAAAAAACCAGAGAATTTCGTGATCGCTAAAGAAGATGATCTCGTAAAAAGTCCGAAATAATCCCTCTCCCTTGACGGGAGAGGGTCGAGGTGAGGGTGAAGATTTAAGCAATTCCAGCGCGTTATCTATCCCCCTCCCCTTCATCCTCTCCCCCTCCAGGGGAGGGGAGGTTTTACTTTTTAGGAGATCATCAAGAAAGGATTCACGAAAAAGGAGGGGAGCCGGAGGATGAGCAAAACCATTGCCATTATGGCCACCCTGGATACCAAGGGGGAAGAAGTCAAGTATCTGAAGGAGCAGATCGAGCGCGGGGGGAAAAAAGTATTCATCATCGACATGGGGTTGCGGGGGATACCCGCGGCCATTCCCACGGACGTAACCCGGGAAATGCTGGCCCAGGCTTCCGGATCGACCATGGCTGTCTTGGAAAAGAAAATCCGGGGGGAAGCCATCGAAATCATGGTCAAGGGCATTGCCAAGGTGCTCAGGAATCTATACGACCAGGGCAAATTCCAGGGAGTGTTGGCCATCGGCGGACTGGACGGGGCTTTGCTCGCGTCGGCGGGGATGCGCGCCCTGCCTCTGGGGGTTCCGAAATTCCTTCTGACGCCCATCGCCGCGGGGAACCAAAAATTCGGCACCTATACCGGAACCAGCGAC